>NZ_JBMWDP010000037.1:0-36959 GCF_049545505.1 Stenotrophomonas sp. NPDC077421
ATCGTGATGCCACGTGCCTTTTCTTCCGGCGCGGCGTCGATCGCGGAGTAATCCTTGAACTCGCCACCGAAGCGCTCGGCGCCGATCTTGGTCAGTGCGGCGGTCAGCGTGGTCTTGCCGTGGTCGACGTGACCGATGGTGCCGACGTTGACGTGCGGCTTGGTGCGCTCGAACTTACCCTTGGCCATGGCTGCTTATCTCGAATCGTCTGAAGTGTGGTGCACTAGATGGTGCTCACGAAAGGAATCGAACCTTCGACCTCCTCCTTACCAAGGAGGTGCTCTACCGACTGAGCTACGTGAGCGAGTTTTGTATTATGGCACGAATTTGAATATATTCAAACTCATTCAATGGAGCGGGAGACGGGGATCGAACCCGCACCATCAGCTTGGAAGGCTGAGGTTCTACCATTGAACTACTCCCGCATCGGAAGCTCTTGCCACAACATGAAACTGGTGGAGGGAGGTGGATTCGAACCACCGAAGGCGTAAGCCAGCAGATTTACAGTCTGCCCCCGTTGGCCGCTTGGGTATCCCTCCTTACCACCCTGTCCCGTTGCGCCGAAGCGTTTTCGGTGTGGGGTGGAAGAGCCGTGAATTTTGGGGGTGAACGAGGGTTCTGTCAACAACCTTTTTGAATTTTTTCACACGAATTTCGAATTGCCCTGCGATTGCAGGCTATTGGCCTGGCAGCGGCAGTGGTTCGTCGGCAAAGATCGCCACGTGCGGCACGCCGTCGGCGCCGATCCAGCCCCGGTACATGCCCTGCGTATTGAACGGCGTCGCGGCACGACCGTCGGCCGAGAGCACGATCGCGCCACCATCGCCGCCGAGCGCGGGAATGCGCTCATTGATCACCGCGCGCCCTGCCTCGTCCGGGCCCTGCTTTAGGTACTGCATGCGCGCACAGATGTCGTGGGCCGCCGCCGTACGGATGTAGAACTCGCCCCAGCCCGTACCCGACACCGCGCAGGTCGCGTTGGCGTATGTGCCGGCACCGATGATCGGCGAATCGCCGACCCGGCCATAGCGCTTGTTGGTCATGCCGCCGGTGGACGTGCCCGCCGCCAGACTGCCCTGGGCGTCCAGCGCCACGGCGCCGACGGTACCGAAGTGACGTGCGGTCTCCAGATCGGCATGCGCCTGGCCGGCCGCGTCCTCGCGGAGTGCCTTCTGCAGCTGCTGCCAGCGTTTTTCAGTGCGGAAGTACGACGGATCGACCAGCGCGATGTGCTGGGTGGCGGCGAAGGTCTCGGCGCCCTCGCCCACCATCATCACGTGCGGGGAATGCTGCATCACCGCGTTGGCCAGCAGGATCGGATTGCGTACCCGGTGCACGCCCGCGACGGCGCCGGCCTTGAGGGTGGCGCCGTCCATCAGCGAGGCGTCCAGCTCGTTGCGCCCGTCATGGGTGAACACGGCACCCTTGCCGGCATTGAAGGTGGGGTCATCCTCCAGCACCGTGATCGCGGCGGTGACCGCCTCCAGCGCCGGGCGACCCGCCGCGAGTGCCTGGTGTCCCTTCACAAGCGCCTGGCGCAGCGCCGTGCGCGCCGCCGCTTCCTCGGTGGGCGACAGATCCCCGCGCTCGACCCCTGCCCCACCGTGGATCACCAGGACAGGCTCGGCCGCCGATGCAAGCGGGCTCGACAGGCACAACGACAGCAGCAACGCGGTTCGGCGGGTCATGACAGGGTCTCCGGCAGGCAAGACCCCCATCATGGCGTCAGCGGGGCTGCAGTTCCAAGGCCCCGTCGCGGATATCGGCGGTGATCTGGAACGCCGGATCGTCGACCCGGAACCCGTCCAGGTGCAGACGGCTGGCACTGCCCACACCGGTGACGGGGATCGCGTGGAAGTCCAGCGGCTCGCCATCGCGCAGGCGGTCGGCGGTGTGGCGCGGCATGACCAGCCAGGCGTACCCGTCGTCGTTGCTGAACACACGGCCGCGACCATCGGCCTCGACGCACAGGGCGGTGTCTTCGTCCACGCCGATGCCGACCATGTCCGGCCGCCCGCTCTGCCGCGCGGCACGAGCGACGAAGACGATCAGGCGACCGAGCCGGTCACGCTTGCCGAAATGGGTGTCGGTGACCACGTTCGACAGGTACGGCATGGTCAGGAAATCGTTGTCCAGCGTCACCGCACTGCCCATCGGGTCCTGCAGCGCCCGGTCCGAAGTGATGCTGCCGCCATCCAGTGCGCCGTAGCTGTAGCCGCCGAGAATGGCCAGACCGGCACTGGTGCCGGCGATGGGACGGCCGGCGCGCACATGGGCGTTGAGGGCGTCATTGAGGGCGGTGCCCTTCCAGAAACGGATGTAGCGCGACTGGTCGCCACCGGCGATGAAGATCGCATCGGCCGCGGCCACCACCTGCAGGACATTGGGGTCATCGGCGGCGCGGCGGCTGTCGAAGACCAGGGTCTGGACGGTGCTGACACCGCCGATGTCGCGGTAGAGGCGCTCCTGGAGCTCATCGCCGCCCGACGCGCGCAGGATCACCACCCGACCGTGGCCGGCGCGCTCCAGCCACCACGCGAAGGCGGCCGGCACCCACTCGCCGCCGCCCATGAGCATCATCGCCGGCTCGGTCCGGGCGGCCCGCGGCGCGTCCAGGTCACCGATCTCGTAGTAGCGGTAGCCCGGCTCCTGCAGGCTGCGCGACGACTGGCCCTGGGCCGGCAGCGCCAGGACAGCCAGCAGCAGCCATAGGAGCGGTCTGAAACGGCGGAAAGCCTTGTGCACGTTGATCTCCCTGAACAGATCGGGGGTGTAAGCGCTTTCACTCTTTGCCAGAGAACATGGCAGTGGTCAACCCCATGAAAAAGGCGTTAAATGCGCGCCGTCCATTCGCGAAATGTGAATGGGGGACAGGCCTCCCTCGAGGCCGACACTTTCTTCTCGAGAATTCTCATGCGTAAACAGGCGATGGCGTGGTCGATCCAGCTGGCGTTGATGGGTGTGGCCGCGACTGCGGCGGCCCAGTCGGCCGCCCCCGGAGTGCAGCAACTGGACACGGTGCAGGTCACCGGCTCGCGCATTCCGCGCGCGCAGGTGGAAGGACCCGCACCGGTCACGGTGATCACCGCCGAGCAGATCCAGGCCAGCGGCTTCACCAGCGTGCCGGACGTGCTCCGTTCCATGACCCAGAACGGCGGTGAGACCCAGAGCCAGCAGTCCTCCAGCGGCGCGGACTTTTCGCCCGGCGCGCAGCAGGTCGATCTGCGCGGCCTCGGCCCCAACCACACCCTGGTGCTGGTCAACGGCCGCCGCATCGCCGACTTCCCGATGCCCTTCCAGGGCCGCAGCAACTTCACCGACGTCTCCAACATTCCGATCGGGATGATCGAGCGGATCGAAGTACTGACCGGCAGCGCCTCGGCGATCTACGGGTCGGACGCGATCGCCGGCGTGGTCAACTTCATCCTCAAGAAGCGGGTGGATGGCACCACGGTGGACGTGCGCATGGGCACGACCAGCGAAGGCGGCGGCGAGTCGTTCGACATGAGCATTGCCAGCGGCTTCGACGCCGGTCGCTTCAGCGCGGTGTACAGCCTGGAACTGCAGTCGCAGACACCGCTGTGGGCCTATGAGCGCGAGCAGCAGGACTCCACCCTGGACGCGCCGACCGACAGCGCCCGCGCCGCGCGCCGTGCCTACCTGCGCACCGACTGGAACGACGACTACCTGGACCCGGGCCAGGCCACCTGCGATGCACTGGCCGGCCAGAACAACGGCAGCACCCACTACGCCGAACGCGCGCGCTACGGCTTCTACTGCGGCAGCGACCGCTCGATCGGCTACGGCACGATCCTGAGCAAGCGTCGCGGCGCCAATGGCTACGCGTCGCTGAACTACGCCTTCGACAATGGCGCCAGCTGGTTTGCCGACGTGCAGATGGGCTACCACGACATCGCGCTGATGCGCGATGTGACCCAGTGGGGCCGCATGGCCGCCGACGGCAATGAGGACGGCTACTTCTACAACCAGGCCACCGACCAGGTCGAGTTCTGGCAGCGCCAGTTCTCGCCCGAAGAAATGGGCGGGCTGCGCAACGGCATGATCCGCAGCACGCAGAAGACCTTCAGCGTCACCACCGGCTTCAAAGGCAGCCTGAACGGGGCGTGGGACTACGAGGCCTCGTTGAGCCATTCGCAGTACCAGTCGTCGATCCGCTGGCCGCAGATCGTTGCGGCCAAGGCCAACGCGCTGTTCCTTGGCGAGCAGCTCGGCGAGTACACCGACGATGACGACAACGTCTTTCCGATCTTCAACGCCGACCCGGCACGTCTTTACCGCCCGCTGAGCCGCGCCGAATACGATTCGATTGCCGCGCGCACGACCTATACGCCGAAGTCGCGCACCGACACCGCCGCCCTGACGCTGACCAACGGCGAACTGTTCGAGCTGCCGGGCGGCAAGGCCGGTTTTGCGGCCACCGCGGAGTTCGGCAACCAGTCCTACGCCCTCAACCCCGATCCGCTGGCCACGCAGTACTACTACTACAGCTGGAAGGACTCCGACGGCCACGGCAGCCGCAACCGCTGGGCCACCGCCGCCGAACTGCGCCTGCCGCTGCACGACACGCTCAATGTGAGCGTGGCCGGTCGCTACGACCAGTACCGCTACTCGGGCAACAGCATCGGCAAGGCGACCTGGAGTGGCGGCATCGAGTGGCGCCCGATCGATACGCTGCTGGTGCGCGGCTCCTACGGCACGGCGTTCCGCGCGCCGGACCTGCACTACGTGTACGCCGGGCCGGGCAACGACGAGACCAGCAACAACGACTACTACACCTGCCAGCTGGACCAGGCCGACGACTGCTCGGACTACGAGGAAGACCTGATCCGCACGCGCGAGGGCAATCGCAGGCTCGACCCGGAAACCAGCACGTCGTGGAGTGCCGGCTTCGTGTGGTCGCCGGCCATCGGGCTGGATCTGTCGGTGGATTGGTTTGACATCGATATGCGCGACCAGGTGCAGGACATGGACGTGGGCACCATCCTGCGCGACGAGGCGGCCTGCCGTCTGGGCGGCGCGGACCCGACCTCGCCGACCTGCGTGGATGCGATCGCCCGGGTCACCCGCACCAGCGACGGCCGCCTGTACGGCGTGCACGTCAACCCGATCAACATCGCCCGCGAAACCACCCGCGGTATCGATGTGGGCCTGCGCTACCGCCTGCCGACGTCCATCGGCGACTTCACCCTCAGTGGCAACCACACCTGGGTGAAGACGCACGATTTCCAGCAGTTCGACGGCGACGTGGTCGAAGACCAGTTCGCGGTCAACAGCGGCTTCGACATCCCGCGCACCAAGACCAGCGCCAGCATCACCTGGGAAAAGGACGCCTGGTCGGCCACCGTGTACGGCTCGCGCCTGGGCAGGCTGCCCACCTACGACAGCTACGATCAGAGCTTCGATCCGGACAGCGGCGACAGCCCGTGGATCGGCGCGACCTACCGCTACAACGTGTCGGTGCAGTACCGCTTCGACGACCACGCACGCCTGTCGCTGTCGGTGGTCAACGTGGGCAACAAGATGCCGCCCAAGGACGCGACCTACACCCCGTACCCGTATTACGACGTGTCCTGGTTCGACACCGTCGGCCGCACGATCAACCTGCAGTACACCCACAAGTTCGGCGGTACGCCGCTGTAAGGCGCCTGCCAGGGGACGCAGCAGGAAGGACGGAGGCACTGCCTCCGTCCTTTTTTTTGGGGGCGCTGGCCCGAGTGGAGAACGTGCGCGGGTTTTCCACATGACACGTGGAGAGCCGTGGGGGTTTGCTGTGGACAAGCCGGTGCGAGCGTTGCGCCGCGGGCGTTTCCGCGGGTGGTCAATTATTGTCCAGCGCTGGCGCGACGTGATCGCCGTCCGGTCGAACACGTTTTCCACACGCGGCGTGGAAAGCCGTGGGAGTTTGTTGTGGACAACCCTGTGTGAGCGTTGCAGCGCAGCGGTTCTGGAGGGTGATCAATTATTGTCCAGGCCGGGCTCCGTGCCGACCAGCGGCCGGCGCCCGCCGGTTTGCCACGTCCAGCGCATCACCGAACGGGGTTCTCCACATGGCACGTGGAAAGCCGTGGGGGTTTGCTGTGGACAAGCTGGTGCGAGCGTTGCGCCGCAGGCGCTTCCACGGATGGTCAATTATTGTCCAGCACAGAAAGCGTGCCGGCCAATGGTCGGCACCTGCTGCTCCGGCACCACCTGCAAACGCAAACGCCCCGCACAAGGCGGGGCGTTTGCGGGCGTACAACGCAGATGCGATCAGACGTTGAAGCGGAAGTGCAGGATGTCGCCTTCCTGGACGCGGTATTCCTTGCCTTCCAGACGCAGGCGGCCGGCTTCCTTCGCACCGGCCTCGCCCTTGTACTTGATGAAGTCGTCATACGCGATGGTTTCGGCGCGGATGAAGCCCTTCTCGAAGTCGGTGTGGATGACGGCAGCCGCCTGCGGTGCGGTGGCGCCCTTGCGCACGGTCCACGCGCGGACTTCCTTCACGCCTGCGGTGAAATAGGTCTGCAGGCCGAGCAGGTTGTAGGCGGCGTTGATGACGCGGTTCAAGCCCGGCTCGGACAGGCCCAGGTCGGCCAGGAAGGTGTCGCGGTCGTCGTCGTCGAGCTGGGACAGCTCTTCTTCGATGGCGGCCGAGACCGGCACCACCTGTGCGCCTTCTTCGGCAGCGCGGGCGCGCACGGCGTCCAGGTGCGGGTTGTTCTCGAAGCCGTCTTCCAGCACGTTGGCGATGTACATCACCGGCTTGAGGGTGAGCAGGAACAGATCGCGGACCAGCGCCTTCTCTTCCTCGTCCAGGCCGGCAGTGTGGCCGGCCTTGCCGTCGGACAGCGCGGCCTGCAGCTTGGCCAGCACCGGCTTGCGGGCAGCCGCGTCCTTGTCGCCGCCCTTGGCCGCGCGCTCGGCACGGTTCAACGCCTTCTCGACGCTGTCCAGATCGGCCAGGGCCAGCTCGGTGTCGATGGTGTCGATGTCCGAGATCGGGTCGACCTTGTTGTTGACGTGGATGACGTCGGCGTTCTCGAAGCAGCGCACGACGTGGGTGATCGCATCCACTTCGCGGATGTGGGCCAGGAACTTGTTGCCCAGGCCTTCGCCACTGGCGGCACCGGCGACCAGGCCGGCGATGTCGACGAACTCCACGGCGGTCGGGATGACCTTCTGCGGGTTGATGATCGCCGCCAGTTCGTTCAGGCGCGGATCCGGCACCGGCACGATGCCGACGTTCGGTTCGATCGTGCAGAACGGGAAGTTGGCCGCCGCGATGCCCGCCTTGGTCAGCGCATTGAACAGGGTCGATTTGCCGACGTTGGGCAGACCGACGATGCCGCATTTGATACCCATCTTTGACAACCTCTGGGGTGAAAGTGATTGGTAAAAGGGCGCGCTGCCGGGCACCGTTTTACCGATCATTTTCCGTACCGACCAACGGTCGGTACCTACCGGATTGCTGCGTGCCTACCGGGCGATCATTTCGGGGTATGCAGGCGTTTCATGGCCTCGCTGTAGTCGCCCTTTACGGCCAGCGGCAGCACGTCGATGGCGTCGTTGATGGCATGGCCGATCAACACGTCGTCATCCTTGCCGGCGCGGCCGAGCACCCACGGAACCACGCGGTCCTTGTGACCGGGATGGCCGATGCCGATACGCAGGCGGTGGAATCTGCCATGCCCCAGCAGACGGATGGTGTCGCGCAGTCCGTTCTGGCCGCCGTGACCGCCATCGAACTTGAGCCGTGCCACGCCGGGCGGGAGGTCCAGCTCATCGTGCGCCAGCAGGGTTTCTTCGGACTCGATCTTCCAGAAGCGCTGCGCGGCGGTAACCGACTTGCCGCTGAGGTTCATGAAGGTGGCGGGCTTGAGCAGCCACACCGGTTGCCCGGCGATGTCGACCTTGGCGGTCTCGCCGAACAGCTTGCTGTCCACGCTCCAGCGCGCGCCGGCCTGTTCGACCAGGGCGTCAATGAAACGAAACCCGGCGTTGTGCCGGGTCTGGGCGTGCTCGGGTCCGGGGTTGCCCAGACCAACGATCAATCGCAATCCTGTCATCACTCTTCTTCGTCGGTACCGACCCTGTGCCGGCACATACAGAAACGGCGCCTGCCCCGAAGGACAGGCGCCGCAACCACTTACTCTGCGGCCGGCGCTTCGTCGGCAACGTCTTCCTTGCCGTGCTTGGCGGTGACGATCGCGTCGTCGTGGTCCTTGCCCTGGGCCAGGGCCGGGATCTCGACGCCCTTCGGCAGCTTGATGTCCGACAGGTAGATCACGTCACCGGCCTTCAGGTCGGCCAGGTCGACGTCGATCGATTCCGGCAGGTCCTTCGGCAGGCAGGAGATGGTCACTTCCTTCAGTTCGTGGGTGACCACGACGTCGGCAGCCTTGCCAGCCGGCGAGGTGTCTTCGTTGATGAAGTGCAGCGGGACGTTGGCGGTCAGGGCCTCGTTCTCGTTCACGCGCAGGAAATCCAGGTGGATGATCAGCTGCTTGAACGGGTGGCGCTGCATGTCACGCAGCAGCACCTTGGTGACCTGGCCGTCCAGGTTCAGGTCCAGGATCGAGGAGTAGAACCACTCGTTCTGCTGGGCCAGCCAGATCTGGTTGTGGTCCAGGTTGATGTTGATCGGAGCGGCGCCGCCGCCGTACACAACGGCCGGGATCACGCCGGCGTGACGCAGGCGGCGGCTCGCACCCTTGCCCTGCACGTCACGAGCGGTGACCTTGATTTCATGAGTCTTCGACATGTTTGCACTACCAGTAGTTGCCTTGCCCGAAGGCGTGGCGGTTGAAGGTACGTCCGCGACCAGACGTACCCAGGACCCGACTGCCGTTGCCGGCAGCCGGAGATTTCATTGCGACAGCATCAATCCACGTACAGCGAGCTGACGGACTCGCCGAAGGCGATGCGGCGCATCGTTTCGGCCAGCATCTCCGCCACGCTGAGCTGACGGATCTTGCTGCACACCCGCGCCGCTTCATTGAGCGGAATGGTGTCGGTCACCACCAGCTCATCGAGCTGGGAGTTGTTGATGTTGTCCACCGCCGGGCCCGAAAGCACGGCGTGGGTGCAGTACGCGGCGACCTTGAGGGCGCCGCGCGCCTTCAGGGCAGCAGCGGCCGCACACAGGGTGCCGGCGGTATCGACGATGTCATCGACCATCACGCAGGTCTTGCCTTCGACGTCACCGATGATGTTCATCACGGTGGAGACGTTGGCGCGCGGACGGCGCTTGTCGATGATCGCCAGGTCGGCATCGTCCAGGCGCTTGGCGACGGCGCGCGCACGCACCACACCGCCCACGTCCGGGGACACCACGATCAGGTTTTCAGTGCCGTAGGCACGCCAGATATCGGCGAGCAGCAGCGGCGAGGCATACACGTTGTCGACCGGCATGTCGAAGAAACCCTGGATCTGGTCGGCATGCAGGTCCACCGTCAGGACCCGGTCGGCCCCCACGGCGCTGAACATCTTGGCGGCGACCTTGGCCGTGATCGGCACGCGCGAGGAGCGCATGCGGCGATCCTGGCGCGAGTAGCCGAAGTACGGCACCACCGCGGTGACGCTGTTGACCGAGGCGCGCTTGAGCGCATCGATCAGGACCAGCAGCTCCATCAGGTTCTCGGCGCTGGGGGCACAGGTCGGCTGGATCACGAAGACGTCCTGCTTGCGGACGTTCTCTTCGATTTCCACCTGCACTTCACCATCGGAGAAGCGCGAGACCAGTGCCTTGCCCGGTCGCACCCCCAGTTCCTTGCAGATGCTCTGCGCAAGGCGCTTGTTGGCGTTGCCGGAAAATACCAGCAGGTTGGGGGATTCTTGCATCATGGGACGGTCTCGGGCGGGAGCGATTGGCGGAGAACTCTGCCGCAGGCACCCGGAGGCGTCGGCGGTGACGACACTGCGGAGGTTCGACCGCGCCCGCGCAGATCGCGTGCGCAAGGGTTCGCGGCAAAACATCCGCAAGTGGCAGGGGCGGGAGGATTCGAACCTCCGAATGCCAGGATCAAAACCTGGTGCCTTGGGCCTCTTGGCGACGCCCCTGCATCAAAAATCAATAACGCTCGAGTACATCAAGCAGTGGCGAGCGCTCCACGCCCGCAGCCACCCATGCCCGCAGTCCTTCCGGCAACTCCGCCAACGCCTGCTCGGCGGCAGCGCGCGTGGTGAACTCGACGAAACAACCGCTTCCCGACCCGGTGAGTCGTGCCCGGCCGATACTGCTCAACGCCACCAGCGCCGCCTCTACGGCAGGCTCGTGACGGCGCAGGACCGGCTCGAACGCATTCCCGAGCAAAGACCCGGAAGCGAAGTCCTCTATTTTCGCCACTGGGGCATCGCGCGTCAAATCGGGTGATGCAAAAAGCGCAGCCGTCGGGACGTGAACGCCCGGATCGGCAAGCACATACCAGGCCGGCGGCAGGTCCATCGGGGTCAACTGCTCCCCCACTCCCTCCGCCCAGGCATTGTGGCCGCGCACAAACACCGGCACATCCGCACCAAGCTGCAGGCCCAGCGCGGCCAGCGCATCCACGTCCAGACCCGCCCTCCACAAGCGGTTCAGGGCCACCAGCACGGTGGCCGCATCGGACGAACCGCCGCCGAAGCCACCGCCCGCCGGAATGCGCTTTTCGATGCCGATATCCGCACCTTGAGAGCTGTTGGTCGCACGTTTGAGCAACAACGCCGCGCGCACGGCAAGGTCGTCGGTCTCGGCCACGCCCGCGACCGATGGCCCGTCACGACGCACCTGGCCATCCTCGCGTACCCGCAGGCGCAGCCGGTCGCCCCAGTCGAGCAGGCGGAACACGGTCTGCAGCTGGTGATAACCGTCAGCACGACGACCGGTGATGTGCAGGAACAGGTTCAGCTTGGCCGGGGCCGGCCAGTGCGACCAGCCTGCGTTCAGGTCCGGCGCGCTCATGGGGTGCCGACCACCCAGCTGTCGACCACCAGGCGCACTTTGGCGTCGCCGTTGACCGCTTCGATGCGCCGCGGCAGCACCGGGCGATCGCCCTCGGCCGGGTACCAGTCCAGGTACTGGATCTGCCAGCCCATCTGCTGCACGCGACGCGGGCGGCCGTCGCCATCGCGCTCGACCTGCTCGGCCGGGCCCGCCGCGTCGGCCACCAGGCCACGCACCCAGTCGGGCAGCTGGTTGACCGGAATGTCCCAGCCCGTCGCCTCCAGCAACACCTGCTGGGCGTCGTCACCCTGGCGCGGTCCGCCGTCCAGCCCTTCCAGCCGCCCGCCGGCGTGCCGGGTATCGCCGGTCAGTTTCCAGCTCTGGCGGGTCACCGGCGCGCTCAGCTCGACCACGTACTGGCGGGCCTGCTGCTGCCAGTCGATGCGGCCATTGCCGCCGTTGCGGCCCTTGTTGATGGCTACCCGGCCCTGGAACGCCCACTGCGGCTGTGCCCGGACAGCGGCGACGCGATCGCTTTCTGCCTGCTGCGCTTCGGCCGACACCGTTGTCACCACCGCCGGCGCCGACGGGGCCTTGCGCTCGTCCAGCGACACGCACGCCGACAGCGAGAGGGCCGCGACAAGGGCCGCGGCAGATTTCAGGAACTGCAGGTTCATACGCCGTATTTCTCGATCACGCGCTGCAGGGCGCGGTTGTCAGGGTCCAGCTTGCGGGCTTCGTCGAAGAACTGACGGGCCTCGTCCTTGCGGCCGAGCACCCACAGCACTTCACCGACATGGGCGGCGATCTCGGCATCCTTGGCCAGGCTCCAGGCGCGGCGCAGCTGCACCAGCGCCTGCTCGTTGCGCCCCAGGCGGTAGAGCACCCAGCCGTAGCTGTCGACGATGGCGGCGTTGTCCGGCTCGGCCACGCGGGCGCGGTCGATCAGTTCCAAGGCCTCCTGGTAGCGCTGGGTGCGATCGGCCAAGGTGTAGCCCAGCGCATTGAGCGCGGCCACGTTTTCCGGATCGGTCACCAGCACCTTGCGCAGGTCCGCCTCGGCGCGCGCGATGTCGTCGCGGCGCTCCCACGCCAGCGCGCGGGCATACAGCAAGGCGTTCTCGTCGGGATAGGCGGCCAGGCCGCGGCCGAGTGCATCCAGTTCGCCGGCATCGTCGTTGCCGCGCTGGCGCAGCTCCGCTTCGAGCAGGTAGGCGTCGCGACGCGCTTCGTCATCGACGGTCGCATCGGACTGGATCGCATGTACTTCAGCCAGCGCCTTGTCGGTGCGGCCCAGTTCGTACTGGGCGTTGGCGGCGCGCAGGCGGGCTTCGTCGCGTTCCGGACCACCAGGCACACCGTGGTACCACTCCACCGCTTCGGCCGGACGCTTGAGGTACTCGGCAATCTTGCCGAGCAGCAGGCGCTGGGCCGGATCGGGCTTGGTCGCCTTGCCGGACAGTTCGGTGTAAAGCGCCAGCAGCGCTGCGGTGTCGTTCTGCTTGGCCAGCAGCGAGGCGCGCATGCCGTAGGTCTGCACGTCCTGCGGGCCCACCGACAGCACGCGCTCGGCGGCCCTGGATTCGCCCATCGCGTCGTAGGTGATCGCCACCGCGTTGCGCAGTTCCGGGTCCTGTGTGGTCCTGGGCTCCACGCCGCGCAACAGCGCCAGCGCCTCGTCGGTCTTGCCGGACTGGCTCAACTGGCTGGCATGCAGCAGGGCCACGCGCGGCTCATCGGGGAAGCGGCGGACCACTTCATCGACCATGCGTCGGGCCAGTTCGGGCTTGTCCATGCGCAGCGCCAGGCGACCAAACTCCTGCCAGGCCTCCAGGGTGTCGGGGATCGCGTTGGCGTCCACCAGCCCGTCCAGCACCTGGGCCGGCACGGCCGGGTCGCGGCCGCCGCCCACCAGGGCGGCGATGGCGAACTTCCAGCCCTGCGGATCCGGATCGCGCAGTATCGCCACCAGTTCGGCCTGGGCGGTCTTCACCTGGTTCTGGCGCATGGCCAGGGCCGCAGCACTGCTGCGCATGGCCAGCGAGCGCGGCGCGCGCGCCTCCCACAGCTTCAGCGCCCGGGCGGCACGGACATCATCGTTGGCCAGCATGGCGATGCGCGTGGCGCGCTCGGCCAGCCCGGCGTCGTCACGGCCGGCCTCGGCTGCATCCAGATACCAGCGCGCGGCGTCCTCCAGTTTGCCGGCCTGGAGGGCGAATTCGCCGGCCAGGACCGGGGTCAGCGAGGCAGGCTCGGCGGCGCGGTCCCTGCCCGCCGGAACCGTGGCAGGACGGGCTGCCAGGGCGTTGGCGGTGAACAAAGACAGCAGCAGAACGCTGGAGATGCGAATCAATGCGGGCATCGGGGGCATCTGAGCCTTAAAATGACGACTTGAATGGCCAGCAGCTTATCGCAAGCAACTGAACAATGACCCTGTGGGTGCTCGGACTGAACCACCAGACCGCGCCAGTGGAACTGCGCGAACGCGCGTCCTTTGGCGGCGATGCGCTGCCGCGGGCGCTCGCCTCGCTGCGTGACACCCCGCAGGTGGCCGAAGCGGTGCTGCTGTCCACCTGCAACCGCACCGAGCTGTATGCCATCGCCGAGTCCGGACAGGCCCTGGCCGACTGGCTGGAGGCGCACGCCGGCCAGCTCCAGGGTTACCTGTACCAGCATGCCGATGCGGACGCCGTACGCCACCTGTTCCGGGTCGCGACCGGGTTGGACTCCATGGTGCTGGGCGAACCGCAGATCCTGGGCCAGGTGAAGGACGCCTGGGCCACCTCGCGCGATCACGGGCTGCTCGGCCAGCGCCTGGACCGCCTGTTCCAGCAGACCTTCTCGGTGGCCAAGCGGGCCCGTACCGATACCCGCGTCGGCGCCAATCCGGTGTCGGTGGCCTCCACGGCGGTGCGCCTGGCGCAGAACTCGTTCGCCCGGCTGGAAGATTCGACCGTGCTGCTGGTTGGCGCCGGCGAGACCATCGAGCTGGCGGCGCGGCATCTCAGCGAGGGGCGCGTGCGCCGGCTGCTGATCGCCAACCGCACCCTCGCCCACGCCCAGGACCTGGCCAGCCGCCACGGCGGCGTCGCCCTGCCCCTGACCGAGCTGGAGCGCCACCTCGGCGAGGCCGACGTGGTGTTTTCGGCCACCGCCGCGCGCGAGCCGGTGATCGCCAAGGCACATGTCGCCGCCGCGCTGCGGGCGCGCCGGCACAAGCCGATGCTGCTGTTCGACCTGGCTGTGCCGCGCGATATCGAATCGGGCGTGGGCGACCTCAGTGATGCCTTCCTGTACACCGTGGACGATCTTGAGCGGGCGGTCGAGGACAATCGCCGCAGCCGCCGCGAAGCCGCCGCCGAGGCCGAGGCGATCATCGACCTGCAGGTTGCCCGGTTCGTGGAGACCCTCCACGCCGGCGCGCACCAGGCGCCGCTGCTGCAGCTGCGCGCCTACGGCGATGCGACGCGGACGGAGATGCTGGAAAAAGCCCGACAGCAGCTGGCCAACGGCAAGCCGGCCGAGGACGTACTGGAACTGCTCGCGCACGGCTTGACCAACCGCCTGCTGCACCCGCCGACGGCCGCGCTGCGCGCGGCGGCGTTGAGCGGCGATACTGAACTGACCCGCGCCGCCGAGCGCCTGTTCCCGGCCAAGCCCGGCTACCAGCACCCTGTTGTGAGGAATGATGACGCCGACCCTGCGCCGTAAGCTGGAAGCGCTGGCCGAGCGCCGCGAAGAACTTGAACGCCTGCTTGCCGATCCGGGTGTGGTCGGCGACAACGAACGCTTCCGCGCGTTCTCGCGCGAGTTCTCGCAGCTGCAGCCGATCGCCACCGCACTGGCCGACGAAGCCCGGGCCAAGGCCGACCTGGCCGCCGCCGAGGCGATGCGCGCCGAGCCGGACCTGCGCGAGCTGGCCGAAGAGGAAATCACTGCGGCCCAGCAACGCCTGGAACAGCTTGACCAGGACCTGGCGCTGCTGCTGGTGCCGCGCGACCCGCGCGACGACGGCAACCTGTTCCTGGAAGTACGCGCCGGCACCGGCGGCGACGAGGCGGCGATCTTCGCCGGCGACCTGTTCCGGATGTACGCGCGTTATGCCGAGCGCCAGGGCTGGAAGGTGGAGGTCGAATCGGACAGCCCCGGCGAACATGGCGGCTACAAGGAAATCGTGGCCCGGGTGGTCGGTCGCGGTGCCTACTCGAAGCTGAAGTTCGAATCGGGCACGCACCGCGTGCAGCGCGTGCCGGCGACCGAATCGCAGGGACGCATCCACACCTCGGCGGCCACCGTGGCGATCATTCCCGAAGCCGACGATGTGGACGAAGTGACGATCAACCCGGCCGACCTGCGGGTGGATACGTTCCGCTCGTCCGGCGCCGGCGGCCAGCACGTCAACAAGACCGAATCGGCGATCCGCATCACCCACCTGCCGACCGGCGTGGTGGTGGAGTGCCAGACCGAGCGCAGCCAGCATGCCAACCGCGACAAGGCCATGAAGCGCCTGAAGGCGCAGCTGCTCGACGCCGAACGCAGCCGGCAGGCCGCCGCCACCGCCGAGAGCCGCCGCCTGCAGGTGGGCAGCGGCGACCGCAGCCAGCGCATCCGCACCTACAGCTTCCCGCAGGGCCGGATCACCGACCACCGCGTGGAAGGACTGACGCTGTACGACCTGCCCAACATCATTGCCGGCGAGCTCGATCCGCTGGTCGAACGGCTGATACACGAACATCAGGCCGACGAACTGGCGCAGCTGGCTGCCGGACCCTGAGCGTGGGCGCACCGGACCAGGAACGCCGGCAGCTGCGCGAGGCCGTGCAGCGCCAGCCGAGCGACTTCATCGCGTGGGTCATGCTGGCAGACGCCGAACTGGAAGCCGGCGACGTCGCCCGTGGCACGGCCGCCGCCACGCAGGCGCTGCAGTTGCGCGACGATCATCCCGAAGCCCTGGCCCGGCTCGGGCGTGCCCGCTGGATGCAGGGCCAGCCCGGCGACGCAGCCGTCCTGCTGCGCCGTGCGGCTGAGCAGGTACCGCAGCATCCCGGCATCGCCCTGTGGCTCGGCCATGCGCTGGAGGATGCCGGCCAGCCCGAGGCCGCCGCCGATGCCTATCGCCATGCGCACCGGCTGCTGCCGGGTGAGCCCTACATCACCGCGCAGTTGCTCAACTGGCAGCGCCGCCTGTGCGACTGGCGCGATCTGGACCGGCTGTCGGCGCTGGTCCGTCGGGCCGTGGCGCAAGGCCAGGCGGTGGTCGAGCCGTTCGCCTTCCTCAGTGAAGATGCCAGCGCCACCGAGCAGCTGACCTGTGCGCGGCAACGCGCGGCAGCGATTGGGACGGAGCTGCCCGCCCTGCCCCCGACAACCGTGCGGGACCACGGAAGACTCCGCGTCGGCTTCCTCTCCAATGGCTTCGGCGCGCATCCGACCGGGCTGCTGACGGTGGCCCTGTTCGAGCAGCTGGCCCTCGCCGATCGGCTGGACCTGCATCTGTTCGCGCTCAACGGCGATGACGGCAGCGACATCCGCGTCCGCCTCCAGGCGGCGGCCAGCGTGCTGCACGAGGTGGGCGGACAGCCGCACGACCGTGTTGCCGCGCGCATCCGCGACGCCGGCATCGATGTGCTGTTCGACCTGCGCGGCTGGGGCGGCGGCGGCACGCCGCAGGTGCTGGCGATGCGTCCGGCACCGATACAGGTGAATTGGCTGGCGTATCCGGGCACGTCCGGGGCGCCGTGGATCGACCACGTGCTGGCCGATGCCTTCGTGCTGCCAGATGCGCTGGCATCGGCCTTCAGCGAGCGCATCTGGCGCCTGCCACGCGCGTTCCAGCCGTCGGACAACACGCGCGAGGTTGCGACGCCACCGTCGCGCGTCGCCTGCGGCCTGCCGGCGCAGGGGGTGGTGCTGTGCTGTTTCAACAACAGCTACAAGCTTACCCCGCGCAGCATGCAGCGCCTGTTCGCGGTCCTGCAGGGCGTACCGGGCAGCGTGCTGTGGCTGTTGTCCGGCCCGGGCAACGCCGATGCGCGGCTCCGTGCGGCGGCCCGTCAGGCAGGCCTGGAGCCGGCGCGCCTGGTGTTCATGCCGCGCCTGCCCCACGCCGAGTACCTGGCCCGGTACCAGCACGCTGATCTGTTCCTTGATACACACCCCTACAACGCCCACACCACCGCCTCCGACGCGCTGTGGGCCGGCTGCCCCGTACTGACGTGCCCGGGCACCACGTTTGCCGCGCGCGTGGCCGGCAGCCTCAATCACCATCTGGGAGTCACCCGGATGAATGCTGCCGATGACCGTGCCTTCATCGCCACGGCAATCCGGCTCGGCAACGATGCCCCGGCGCTGCAGGCGCTGCGCGCCGAACTGGCCGTGCAACGCACGCGCAGCGGGCTGTTCGACATGGCGGCGTTCGCCGTCGATTTCACTGCTGCGGTCGAGGGCATGGCGCACGAGCGCGGCTGGCAGGGCGCACACACGCCCTGATCCTGCCATGCGCTAGGCTCGAGCCTCCACGACAGAACCGGGGCGGCGGATGGGCAAGCTCAAGCGCAAGGCATACCAGGAACAGCTGGAACCGATGCAGTTGGAACTCGCGGCAATGGCGCGCTGGGTGCAGCACACCGGCCAGCGCGTGCTCGTGCTGTTCGAAGGCCGCGACACCGCCGGGAAGGGCGGCGCGATCCAGGCGATCGCCGAACACCTCAATCCCCGCCAATGCAGGGTAGTGGCACTGCCCAAGCCCACCGACCGCGAAAGCACCCAATGGTATTTCCAGCGCTACGTGTCGCATCTGCCGGCCGCTGGCGAGATCGTGCTGATGGATCGCAGCTGGTACAACCGCGCCGGCGTCGAGCATGTGATGGGCTACTGCACCGAAGCGCAGTACCGCGCGTTTCTGGCGCAGACGCCTGTGTTCGAAACGCTGCTGGTGGACGACGGCATCCTGCTGTTCAAGTACTGGCTGACGGTGGACCAGGCGCAGCAGGAGAAGCGTTTCGCCGAGCGCCACCTCGATCCGCTCAAGGGCTGGAAACTGTCACCAGTGGACCTGAAGTCGCGCAGCAAGTACAGCGCCTACACCGAAGCGCGCGAAGCGATGCTGCGCGCCACCCACCGCGAAGCAGCGCCCTGGACGCTGGTTGATTTCAATGACCAGAAGCGCGGGCGGCTGGGATTGATCCGCAATCTGCTGGACCGCCTGCCCGACACCCGCGTGGACGAGCCCGTGCTGGCACTGCCGCCGCTGAAAGGCAAGCTGCACACAGAGCATTTCGGCGTTCTGAAACCGATCGAAGACATCGACACCCCGTAGTGCCGGGCTCTGCCCGGCAACAGGCGCTTGCACGGCAAAGGCCACGCGCGCGGGCGGGAGGTACGGGGGCGGATCGGCGAGCAGCCGGGCAGAGCCCGGCTCTACGGGACCTGCGTGACATGGTCATCAACGCCGGTCCACCGCGATGCGGTGTTGATCGACGCATGTCCAACGCGATGCGGTGACCGACACGTAGTGCCGGGCTCTGCCCGGCAACAGGCGCTGGCGCGGTACAGGTCGCGTGCGCGGGCGGGAGGTGCGGGGTCGGATCGGAGAGCAGCCGGGCAGAGCCCGGCTCTACGGGACCTGCGTGACATGGTCATCAACGCCGGTCCACCGCGATGCGGTGTTGATCGACGCATGTCCAACGCGATGCGGCGGTCAACGACACGTAGTGCCGGGCTCTGCCCGGCAACAGGCGCTTGCACGGCAAAGGCCACGCGCGCGGGCGGGAGGTACGGGGCGGATCGGCGAGCAGCCGGGCAGAGCCCGGCTCTACGAGGTGCGGTGCGATGATCGACGCATGTCCAATGCGATGCGGTGACCGACACGTAGTGCCGGGCTCTGCCCGGCAACAGGCGCTGGCGCGGTGCCGCGCGCGCGGCTATTTGGCGGCAATGCGCTGTTCGATGTCGGCGGCGGTGACCGGACCGAGGTACTCCTTGGCGACCGTGCCATCGGGTGCGATCAGGTAGGTCAACGGCAGGCCACGCGGAATCGCGAAGTCTTCCGGCGGGTTGTACGTATCGACGATGACGATCGGATAGGTTACCGGTCGCTTCTCCAGGAACGCCTTCATCTCGGCCGGTTCGATGTCTTCATAGGCCAGGCCCACCACCTCGATTTCGTCGCGCATGGCATGCAGCGCGGACAGTTCCGGCATTTCCTTGCGGCACGGCGCACACCAGGTCGCCCAGAAGTTCACTACCACCCATTTGCCACGATGCGCGGCCAGATCGTAGTCGCTGCCGTCCAGCGCCTTGAGTTTGAGCGTGGGGCGCTCCACGGTACGCCGGTCCGTATCGGGCGCGGCCGCAGGCGCGGGGGCCGCAGGGGCTGGCGACGGCGTGGCGGCGGGCTCAGGCTGCGCGGTCGGGGCGGGCTTGTTGCACGCAGCCAGCGCCAGCAGGCCCAGCGCAAGCAGCAGGGGCTTGGCAGTCATGGTTTGTCTCCGAGGTTTGTATAGATGTCGCTGACGCGTCGCTTGAGCAGTTCGCGCAGCGGCAGGCGCAGCGCGTCCAGCGCGGCCACCGAGGCATCGCCCAGGCTGTCGTCGCGGTAGGGCAGGTACGCTTCCTTGACCGGGATGCGCATCTGGGTGGTTTCGTACAGATCCGACAGCGTCAGCTTGTCCAGGTCGCGCGCCAGCAGCCATTCGCCCTGTTCGTCGCGCCGCACCACGCGGATCGCTTCCAGGTCGCACAGCATGGTCTGCAGGAGCGAGTCGGTCAGCATCGGCTCCAGCCTGAGGATCTCGTCGTCATCCAGACTGCGTCCGCTCTGCCGCGCCTGCTGGAACCGCCCGATCAGTCGCAGCAGGCCGTAGAGCTCGTAGCCGGTGGGCAGGCGCAGGTCCGCCGGCTGGTAGCGGAAGGCGGCGATCGAGGACGCCAGCGACGCGCCCAGAAGCACCGACACCCAGCACAGGTAGATCCACAGCAGCAGGATCGGCACGAAGGCCACGGTGCCGTACAGCTTCTGGTAGGACTGGAAGCTGCCCAGGTAGGCGCCCATGCCCCACTTCACCAGCTCCAGCATCACCGCGGCCAGGATCGCGCCGGGGATGGCATGCCGCCATTTGACGGTGTGGTGAGGAACCACGCGGTAGACCAGCATGATGCAGACGAATTCGATCAGTACCGGTGCCAGCCCCAGCGACAGATTGGCCAGCCATCGGCCTTCGCTGGTGCCGAACAGCGGCAACGCGAACACTCGCGCCGAGACCGCGAGCGAGGCGGCCGCCAGCATCGCGCCCAGGGTCAGCACCGTCCAGTAGACCAGGAAACGGGTCAGCTTGGGTCGCGCCGAGCTGACCCGCCAGATCTGGTTGAAGGTCTGCTCGACGCTGTTGAGCGTGATCAGCAGCGACACCACCAGCGCGATGAAGCCGGCGGCGGTGAGCTGGCCGGCGCTGGCCGAGAACTGGCGCAGGTAGCCTTCGGCCGCGCGCGCCGCGTTGGGCACGAAGTTGGAGAACACGTAGTCGCTGAGCTGGTCGCTCCAGCGGTCGAACACCGGGAATGCCGAGAGCACCCCGAACACCACGATCGCCAGTGGCACCAGCGCGAACACGGTCGTGTAAGCCAGCGACGCGGCCGCCTGGAACAGACGGTCGTCGAGGAAGCGGTGCCACAGGAAGCGGCCGAAACTGGCGGCGCGCGCGCGATCCCGCACACGTTCCATCCACAGGTTGAGGGTGTCCAGAGGTTCCATCGGCGCAAGGGTACCCGATGCGGCGAAACGTGCACGCATCGGCCGCGCTCGCCCTGCGCCCGCCGCATCGCCATACTGGCCCCTGGCCCCAAGATGAGATGAAGGCGCGATGGCGGAGATTCTGGTGCTGTACTACAGCCGCGGCGGTTCGGTGGCCCGGCTTGCCCGCCAGATTGCGCGGGGCATCGGCGAAGTGCCCGGCATGGGCGCGCGTCTGCGCACGGTGCCGCCAGTGGCGGCGATCACCCAGACCGCGCGGCCGCCGGTGCCCGAGGAAGGCGCGCCGTACGTGAGCGTGGAGGATCTGGCCGAGTGCGACGGCCTGATCCTGGGCAGCCCGACCCGCTTCGGCAACATGGCCGCCCCGGTGAAGCACTTCCTGGATGGGCTGGGCGCCGAGTGGGTCAACGGCACACTCGCGGGCAAGCCGGCGGCAGTGTTCACCTCGACCGCGTCGCTGCACGGCGGCCAGGAGTCGACGCTGCTGTCGATGCAGGTGCCGCTGCTCCACCACGGCTGCCTGATCGTCGGCATTCCCTTCACCGAACCGGCCTTGAGCCACACCACCACCGGCGGCACGCCTTATGGCGCCAGCCATGTGGCCGGCGCCAACGATGACCCGACGCCCAGCGAGGACGAAGCGATCCTGGCGCGTGCGCTGGGCCGGCGCGTGGCCGACATCGCACGGCGGCTGGCATGAGCACGCGCGCGACCGAGGTCGTTCTCGCGCTGCTGCTGGCGGCGCTGGCCGCGCTGTATGCGCTGTGGTTCGCGCATGACAGGCACTGGCTGGCCACGCAACTGGTGTTCACCGCTCCGCCGCTGCTGCTGGCCGTGGGCGTGCTGGTGCGCCGGGGCAAGGCCGCGTTCTGGGCCGGCGTACTGGCGTTGTTCTGGTTCAGCCACGGGGTGATGAGCGCCTGGAGCCATCCGGAGATCGCGGTGTGGGCCTGGACCGAGCTGGTGCTGGCGCTGGCGGTGATTGCCGTGGCCAGCGCGCCGGGCCTGCGCCGGCGGTTCGGGAAGAAGCGCTGACGGCAGACGGGCGACGCACGGCTCTCCGGGATCGCGCGGTATCATGGCGCCAGGGCGCGGCGACGCCGCCCAGCTCACCGTCAACCCAGGATTGCTGCAATGGACGAACTACTGATCATCACCACCGGCGGGACGATCGACAAGATCTACTTCGACGACAAGTCGGACTACCAGATCGGCGATCCCCAGATCGGGATGATCCTGCGCGAACTGGGCGTGACCTTCCGTTTCAACGTGATTCCGATCCTGCGCAAGGATTCGTTGCACATCACCGATGACGACCGCGAACTGATCCGCGCGACCATCGCCGCCCAACCGACCCGCCACGTACTGGTCACCCACGGTACGGACTCGATGGTGCAGACCGGCAAGGTGCTCAAGTCGATTGCCGACAAGACCATCGTCATGACCGGCGCGCTGAGCCCGGCGCGCTTCCGCGGCTCGGATGCGGAGTTCAACATCGGCTGTGCGATCGGTGCGGTGCAGTCGCTCGCCAGCGGCGTGTACATCGCCATGAACGGCCGCATCTGGAATCCCGAGCAGGTGCGCAAGAACGTGGCGGCCAACCGGTTCGAAGAAGCCTGACGCGCCACCGCCTGGCGGACATGAAGACGCCCCGGCATGCCGGGGCGTCTTTGTTGCAGCTCCCGATCAGTACTGCGCGGTCAGGCTCAGGCCGGAGAAGGTCGTGTAGGCCTTCACCCGCACGTGCCAGGTGCCCGCAGCCGGGGCATTGATAGTGCAGGTTTCATTGTTGCCGCTCAGGTACGGGCGGCAGTTGTACACGGTGTCGGTCGGAGCGCTGCCCGAGCGCACGTACAGGTCCGCATCGCCGCTGCCGCCGGCGATGGTGACCTTCAGCTGCGCGCTGCCCGAGGGCACGTTCACGGTGTAGGCCAGCGATGCGCCGCTGGCGGCGCCGAGGCCGGTGACCGGAACGTTGTTCTGCAGCACCGTGCCGGTGCCCGGGCCGGGGCCGGTCCCGTTGAGCGCTGCGGTGACCGCGGCATCGGCATCGACGATGCCCGCGCCGCACCCGCCGGTGCAGGCACCCGGCAGTGCACGCGCGGTGTTCTTGAGCAGGGTCTCGACCGCGGCCGGCGACAGCGCCGTCGGTGCCACCGACTGCACCAGCGCGACCACGCCCGCCACGTGCGGCGCCGCCATCGAGGTGCCGTTGTAGGACGCGTAGGAGGCTGCGCCCGGCACCGTGGTGCCGCTGTTGAGGGTGGACAGAATCGCCTGGCCCGGTGCCGAGATGTCGATGCCGGCGCCATAGTTGGAGAAGCTGGCGCGGGCACCGGCCGAGGTGGTGGCGGCCACCGCGATCACGTTGGCGCAGTTGGCCGGCACCGACGAGGACACGTTGGTGTTGCTGTTGCCCGCGGCCACCACGACGGTGGTGCCGCGCGACACCGCGCCATTGATCGCGTTCTGGTAGGTGGTCGAGCAGCTGCCACCGCCCCCCAGCGACATGTTGATCACTTCGGCCGGGTTGGCATTGGCCGGAACGCCGCTGACGGTGCCGCCCGAGGCCCACACGATCGCATCGGCGATGTCGGAGGTGTAACCGCCGCACTTGCCGAGCACGCGCACCGGCACGACCTTGGCATTGAAGGCGGTACCGGCCACGCCGGTGCTGTTGTTGGTCACTGCGGCGATGGTGCCGGCCACATGGGTGCCGTGCCAGCTCGAGTTGGATGCCGGGATGCCGGAGCCGCACTCGTTGGCGCCGTACCAGTCGCCTTCATCGTTGGCGTTGTTGTCGCGCCCGCCGCCATCGCGCGCCATCGCGGCGTCGCTGATGAAGTCGTAGCCCGGCAGGATGTTCGCGTTGAGGTCGGGATGGCTGGTGATGCCGGTATCGATCACCGCCACGACCACGCCGGCGCCGGTGGCCTTGTCCCAGGCCGGGCGCACGTTGATGGACGCGTTGCTGGTGCCGAAGCCCCACTGCTCGGACAGACGCGTATCGTTGGGCACCAGGGTGGCCTGCATCAGCTGGTCGACCTCGACATATTCCACGTTCGGGTCGGCCGCAAGGCGGCGCATCAGCAGTTCGGATTCGGCCTGATCGAGCGGACGATCGGTCTTGACCACGGTCGGACCGATGGCGAGCTGACGCAGTTTCTGCAGGCCCAGCGCGCGCCCTTGGGCGGCGGGCACGGCGCTGGCGGCCGCCTTGAGCGAGCTGGCCAGTGCGGTGGGCGTGGCGATCGCGCTGCTGCCGTCCTTGTACTTCACGATGAAGCGCTGGTGGGTCGGCGCCGAGGACAGGCCGCTCAGCTGTACGTCACCTGCCAACGCCGGCGAGGCCAGCAGCAGCGAGGTGAGTACGGACGCGCCCAGTACAACCAATGCACGCTGACGCAAACGGTGTTGCGAATCATGAGACATCGGATTTCCCTTTCAGACTGAAGGATGCCGTCTATGCGGCGAAAATCCGGCGCGATCCGTGGCTACGGATCTATGGCAGTGATCGCGACCGGTTGTTGGATCGGTTTCCCCTAACAAAAACCGCCCGACGACGGACGCTATTGGTTTCGCCGCCACGCAACAACGTGTCAATGCCTTTTCAGTCTTGTGAACATTCCGATCTGAGACTTTTCGGGTCAACGGTTTGTGAATGTGAAGGAACTTTCACGACAGAAACCGCCACATGAACGGCTTTTTCAAGTCCATCCTCTGTCTTGCCCGACAAAAACCGGACATCCCGTTGCGCAACAACGACTTGCGTGGGGCCATCCACACAAAGGCCCGCCTGTTGCCAGGCGGGCCTTGGGAAACGCGCGATCAGGGCGCCAACCGGATCAGGCGTCCAGGCGCACCAGCCAGCCGTGGCGGTCCGGCAGGCGGCCGTACTGGATGTCGGTCAGTTCCTTGCGCAGGGACATCGTCACTTCACCGGCCGGCGCGTTGATGTCGCCCACCGCGAAGCCGTCGCCCTTGAGCTGGCCGATCGGGGTCACCACGGCGGCGGTACCGCAGGCGAACACTTCGGCGATGTCGCCGGAGGCCACGCCCTGCTTCCACTCGTCGATGCTCACCTTGCGCTCTTCAACCTTCATGCCGCGGTCGCGGGCCAGCTGCAGGATGCTCTCGCGGGTGATGCCCTCAAGGATGCTGCCGGACAGTTCCGGCGTCACCAGCGTGCCGTCCTTGTAGACCAGGAACACGTTCATGCCGCCCAGCTCTTCCAGGTACTTGCCTTCCACCGGATCCAGGAACAATACCTGCGAGCAGCCCTGGGCCTGCGCCTTCTGCTGCGGCAGCAGCGAGGCGGCGTAGTTGCCGCCGCACTTGGCCGCGCCGGTGCCGCCCTTGGCGGCCCGGGCGTATTCGGTGGACAGCCAGATCGACACCGGTGCCACGCCCTTGGCGAAGTACGGACCCGCCGGGCTGGCGATCACGTAGTAACCGGCCTTGTGTGCGCCGCGCACGCCGAGGAAGGCTTCATCGCCGATCATGAACGGACGGAAGTACAGGCTGGATTCGTCGGCCGACGGCACCCAGCTGGCGTCCACGGCGATCATCTGCCTGAGCGACTCGACGAAGATGTCCACCGGCAGTTCCGGCAGCGCCAGGCGCTGCGCCGAACGCTGCAGGCGCCGGCCGTTGGCATCCGGGCGGAAGGTCCAGATCGAGCCATCGGCGTGGCGGTAGGCCTTGATGCCTTCGAAGATCTCCTGGCCGTAGTGCAGCACCGCGGCGGCCGGGTCCAGCTGCAGCGGGCCATACGGGCGCACGCTGGCATCGTGCCAGCCGGTGTCCTTGTCCCAGCGCACTTCCACCATGTGGTCGGTGAAGTGCAGGCCGAAACCGGGCGCGGCCAGAATGCGATCGCGCTCCTCGCTGCTGCACGGGTGGGCCGAACGGGTGGTGCTGAAGCTCACGGAAGACTGGGACACCGGATATTTCCTGTTCTGGTTACGGGGAACGCCACCACCACCAAACGCGCGGTGGAGCGGTTACAACATGCCGGTTTCAAGCCGGGCGGCCTCGGACATCATGTGGCGGCCCCACGGCGGATCGAACACCAGCTCGACGTCGGCCTCGGCCACCGTCGGGATCATTTCCAGCTTGCTGCGCACGTCGTCGACCAGGATCTCGCCCATGCCGCAGCCCGGCGCGGTGAGCGTCATCTTGATGTCCACCTCGCGCCGGCCATCGTCCAGGTGCTTGAGATCCACTTCATAGACCAGGCCCAGATCGACGATGTTGAACGGAATCTCGGGGTCGAAACAGGTGCGCAGCTGCTGCCACACCAGTTTTTCCACTTCCTCGTCGGAGGCGTTTTCGGGGAGCTCCAGCGCCGGCGGCGGTTCCTTGCCGATAGCGTCGCCGTCCTTGCCGGCGATGCGGAACAGATTGCCTTCGACAAACACGGTATAGCTGCCACCCAGCGCCTGGGTGATATAGCCATAGCTGCCGGCCGGCAGCGTCACCGTTTCGCCCTGCGGGACCATGACGGCCTCGCAGTCGCGTTCGAAGTGGACAGGTTCACTGCTACGGGAATACATGTGGATGGATATGGGGTCGCGGCCAATTCCCGCAAGGCCGCCATTTTAGCCCAGCCGCCGGCCACGCGCCGGTCACCACGCAAGCCGGTATCCTGTGGGGACTTACAGGAAGATCGAATGTCGCCCACGTCCGTGTCTGCCCGGCCCCGTCACTGGCTCTGGCCCCCGCTGTTGCTGCTTGGTATCGCCACGGCCACGCTGGCCTGGTTGTTCATCGCCCTCCTCAGCGGCCAGCAGGCCGGCTGGATGGCCGTTCTGGGAGCCCTGGACGTGGTGCTGATGCTGCGGCTGGGCACCTTCCGCCCGGGGGCAACCCGGGTCGTGGTGACCGTGCTGGCCACGGCAGTGGTGGCACTGGCGGCCAACTGGTTCATCGCCTCGGCCTACCTGGGCGGCTCGATGGGGCTCAACCCGTGGGAATCTGCGTTGCGCATGGGCCCATTCATGGCCAGCACGCTGATCCAGCTGGCCAACGGGCCGCTCGAAGCGATCTGGCTGGCCGTCGCGCTGGTGGTTGGCGGGTGGCTGGCGCGGTGATGCCGGCCGCTGGGCGGCACCACCGGTCGGGCCCGGTGGCGGTCAATGGCCGCCGTCGAGCGCCTTCAGTTCGCTGACCAGCGCACTGGCGGCACCGGCACCATCGCCGTACAGCATGCGCGCGTTGTCGGCATAGAAGAGCGCGTTTTCGATGCCGGCAAAGCCGGTGCCCTTGCCACGCTTGATCACCACCACGTTGCGCGCGTTGACCACATCCAGGATCGGCATGCCGTAGATCGGGCTCGCCGGGTCGGTGCGCGCGACCGGGTTGACCACGTCATTGGCACCGATCACCAGCACCACATCGGTGTTGGGGAATTCGGGATTGATGTCGTCCATGTCGGCGATCAGGTCGTAGGGCACGCCGGCTTCGGCCAGCAGGACATTCATGTGCCCGGGCATGCGCCCGGCGACGGGATGGATCGCGAACTTCACCTTGATGCCGCGTTCGATCAACCGCTGCGCCAGTTCCCACACCTTGTGCTGGGCCTGGGCCACGGCCATGCCGTAGCCCGGCACGATCACCACGCGTTCGGCGAAGGCGAGCATCGCCGCCACGTCGCTGGCCTCGATCGGTTTCTGCGCGCCACTGATCTCCTGCGCGGTACCGCCGCCGCCAAAGTTGGAAAACAGCACGCCGCTGATCGGCCGGTTCATCGCCTTGGCCATCAGGCGGGTCAGCAGGATGCCGGCCGCGCCGACCATCATGCCGGCGATGATCAGCGCCTCGTTGCCCAGCACATAGCCCTCGAACGCCACCGCCAGGCCGGTAAAGGCGTTGTAGAGCGAGATCACCACGGGCATGTCGGCGCCGCCGATCGGCAGGGTCATCAGAACGCCCAGGGCGAGCGCGACCACGAAGAAGGCGATGATCGCCAGCGGGCTCAGGCTGATGCCGGCCCAGATGCCCAGCCCGACCATCGCCACGGCAACCGCCAGGTTGAAGGCCTGCTGCCCGGGGAAGGTCACGCGTCGGTCCAGCCGTCCGTCCAGCTTGGCCCAGGCGATGATCGAACCGGACAGTGACACCGCACCGATCGCCGAGCCGATGATCGCCAGCGCCAGCACCGTGGCCGAGGGCTGGCGCGCGGCCAGTTCAGCAATGGCCTGTTCGCTCCAGTGCGTGGTATCGCGATTGGCCAGGAAGGAGAAGCGCAGCAGCTCCACCGCACCGATCGCCGCGGCCGAGCCACCGCCCATGCCGTTGTAGAGGGCCACCATCTGCGGCATGTCGGTGATCGCCACGCGCTTGGCCGACCACCAGGCCACGCCGGTGCCGATCGCCACCGCCGCCAGGATCAACGGCACGTTGTGCAGCTCGGGCAGGAAGAAGGTTGCCACCGTGGCAATCAACATGCCCAGCCCGGCCCAGCGGATGCCGCTGCGCGCGGTCATGGGCGAGGCCATGCGCTGCAGGCCCAGCAGGAACAGCGTGGCGGCGACCAGGTAGCTGACCTGGACCAGCCACTGCAGCAGGTGTGCGGTGCTCACGTTCAAGGCGACTTCTCCCCCGCGTCGCGCTTGGCGCTGGGCTTGAACATGTCGAGCATCCGCTCGGTGACCACATAGCCACCGGCCGCATTGCCGGCGCCGAGCACCACCGCGACGAAGCCGATGATCTTCTCCAGCGGTGTCTGCGCGTGGCCCAGCACCACCATCGCACCGATCAGCACGATGCCGTGGATGAAGTTGGACCCGGACATCAGGGGGGTATGCAGGATCACCGGCACCCGTGAAATGATCACATGGCCGGCGATGGCGGCCAGCATGAAGATGTACAACGCCACGAACCCGTCGCTCATTGCAGTCTGTCTCCCAGGCGGTGATCCCGTCCCGCCCATCATAACCATGCGCTGAACCGTTCTGCAGGCCGGTCAACCGATGGCGCACTGGTGCGTTCTCACGTTGTCCCCCTGCGCGAGCGCTACCCTGTGCTGGTGAGCCCCTCCCTACCGACGCTGCCCACCGAGGCCGATGCGCCGCTGCCGGTATCGCTGGACGCGTTTCTGGCCGGTATCGGCCCGCGCGCGTTCCGCTTCGCCGAAGCCGGCCTGCGCCAGCGCGACGACGCCCTCGATGCCGTGCAGGACAGCATGCTGCGGATGCTGTCCTACCGTGACAAACCCGCCGCCGAGTGGGCGCCGCTGTTCTGGAGCATCCTGCGCCGCCGGGTGGTGGACCTGCAGCGCCGCCGCGGGTTCCGCCTGCGCTTCTGGCGCAGCAGCGATGCGCCTGCGGAGGATCACGACATCGACTGGGCCGACAGCGCGCCCGGTCCGGCCCAGGCGCACGAGCAGCGCGATCAGTACACGCGTCTGGTCGCCGCGCTGCGCCAGCTCCCGGCCCGCCAGCGCGAGGCCTTCACCTTGCGCGTGCTGCAGCAGCTCGACGGCGCCACCACCGCCCGGGCGATGGGCTGCAGCGAAGGCGCGGTCAAAACCCATCTTTCGCGCGCACGCGCAGCCCTGCAGCAGCACCTGGAGATCGAACTGTGAGCCGCCCGCCTCTTCCTTCCAGCACCGACGCGGCCCTGCAGCAGTTGCATGCGCAGGCGGTTGCGCGGCTTTCCCCGGCCACCCTGGCGCGGCTGCATGGCGCGCGCCACGCCGCGCCGCAGCGCACCCGCGCGCATGGCTGGTGGCTGGCCACGGCCTGCTCGGCGGTCGCCGCACTGGGACTGGGCTACAGTTTCACGGTCAGCCCGCCGCGTCCGGCCGCGCTGCCGGTCACCGCGACACTGGATGACGGCATCGACGTACTCGACGAGAATCCCGATCTGTACGTGTGGCTGGCCGGCACCGATCTGGCAATGGAGTGAATCGATGAAACCGCGACTGATGCTGGGACTGGCACTGCTGACGCTGACGGCGACCGGCTGGGCACAGACGTCCCCGTTACCGAACTGGGACCAACTGACCCCGCAGCAGCGCGAGGCGTTGATCGCGCCGGTGCGTGACCGGTGGAACGATGCGCCGCCGCCACAACGCGAGCGGATGCTCCAGCATGGGCAACGCTGGCAGGAGATGACCCCGGAACAACGCGATCTGGCGCGCCGTGGCCGACACCGCTTCGAAAACATGTCGCCCGAGCAGCGCGAGCAGGCCCGCGCGCTGTTTGCGCAGATGCGCACGATGAACCCGGCCCAGCGCGACGAACTGCGCGCCCGCTGGGCGCGCATGACCCCTGACCAGCGCCAGGACTGGCTCAAGGCCAACCCCATCGTCGAGCCGCCCGCCGCGCCCAGAAAGCCCTGAGCGCCGCGCCGCCGGACCATGCTCAGCCGGCGGCGTCCGCGCCCTGCCAGCGGGTTCTGGCCTGCAGTTCGTCGGTCCAGTCGAAGGCGATCGCACCGTCCTTGAGGAACAGCGCGACGAAGTTGTACAGGTTGCGCGCGTACATCTCGCTGGCGTGCACGGCACCCTGGCTGGCCAGGTTGAGCGGACCGTCGACGGTGATGCCGTCCAGGTCGATGGTCTGCCCCGGCACGGTCGCTTCGCAGTTGCCGCCGGTCTCGGCGGCCAGGTCCACCACCACGCTGCCCGGCTTCATGCCGCGCACCATCGCGGTGCTGAGGATCCGCGGTGCAGGGCGACCCGGCACGGCCGCCGTGCACACCACGACGTCCACCAGGCGCAGATGGTCGCCGAGCCGGCGCTGCTGTTCGGCCCGCTCGTCCTCGGTCAGCGCGCGGGCATAGCCGCCTTCACCGGCGGCGCTGACTCCCAGGTCAAGGAATTTGCCGCCCAGCGATTCGATCTGCTCGCGGGTTTCCGGGCGCACATCGAACCCTTCGACCTGCGCGCCGAGCCGGCGCGCGGTGGCGATCGCCTGCAGTCCGGCCACACCGGCGCCCACCACCAGCACCCGCGAGGGGCGGATGGTGCCGGCGGCCGTGGTCAGCATCGGGAAGAAGCGCGGCGCGCGCTGGGCCGCGATCAACATGGCCTTGTAGCCCGCCATGCCGGCCTGGGAACTGAGCACGTCCATCGACTGCGCGCGCGTGGTGCGCGGCAGACGCTCCAACGGAAAGGCATGCAGCGCGCGCGATTGGATGGTCGCCGCACGGCCTGCGTCAGCCTGCGGGTAAAGCATGCCCACCAGGGTGGCGCCGGTCTTGAGCTGGGCCCACTGGGCCGGGGATGGCGGCTGCACGCACAGCACGATATCGGCCGTGGACAGGCCGCCGGCGTCGGCCACCTGCGCGCCGGCGTCCAGATACGCCGCATCCGGGAAACCGGCCGCCTGTCCGGCACCGGCCTCGAAACGAACGGTCGCGCCGAGCGCAGCCAGCTTGCGCGCCGTCTCCGGCGTCATTGCCACGCGCCGTTCCCCCGGCGCGCCTTCCTTGACCACCAACACCTCGACAGCCATGCCTGTCCCCGTCGTTCAGCGGATAGTGCCGTGATCGTAACCTGATCGGTGGGCGCCGGGTCGGCCTAGTGGACGGTGGCGTTCTTGGTGTCCAGGCGGTCGATCACGCCCTGCATGGCGCTGTCGAAGGCGCCATCGTCGATATGCGCGCGCAGGCGGCCCAGCCGCACCATCACCGCCAGTTCTTCCGGCGAGGCCACGCAGAAGCGCACGCCGCGGCGGTTGACGAACAGCAGACGCGAGGAGATCGGGCTGACCCAGGACAGCTTGCCGGCCTGCACCTTGCCGTCCTTGTCGACGAAGTCCAGCCAACTGCCGATCTCCATGCCGCGGAAGCGGTCGGCATCGGCGTTGTCGAAGTCGCTGACATCCACCTTGCTGCCCAGCTCCACCGCCGGGGCTTCCTGCGCGGGCGGTGCCGGCAGCACCACCTGCGGCAGTTCCGGCAGCGCGCGCTCCAGTTCCGGGCGCGATTCGGCGATGCCCTGCAACGTGTCATGCAACGCGTCGATGGCGCTGGTGGCGGCATCGGCGTGCACGCCCACACTGGCAAACACCTTGCGCAGCGCCGGGTGCCAGGCCTGCAGCCAGGGCTTGCCGACGATCTTGCGGCGCGCTTCGGCCACCTCTTCCAGCAGCCCGTCGGCCAGGGCCAGCGCCTCACCCACCGACGCGCCGTCTTCGCCTTCGCGCAGCACACTCAAGGTGAGGTGGTGCTGCCACGGCTGGCGCAGGAACTCGCCGATGGCCTGCGGCAGGGTGGCATCGGCAATGCGACGGTCCAGTTCGGCGGCCGCCCGGGTGCGCGCCATTTCCAGCTTTTCCTGACCGCGCTGGGTCTCGGCCGCACGCCGCTCGGCGATTTCGATCCGGCGCCGATGCTGGGCCAGGAAGTCGCGGAATTCTTCTTCCAGCGTAAGGAAGATGGCGAGGTTCTCGTTGAACTCGGCCACCAGCCGCTCGATGATCTCCTCGACCTTGCCCATCAGCACGCGCTCGGCCTGGCTTTCGCCGGTATTGCCTTCGCACGCTTCGGCCAGCGAGTTGAGCAGCTTGCGCGCCGGGTGGGTCTTCTGCACGAACATGCGGCGGTCGAGCATGGCGACCTTCACGAACGGCACCACCAGCCGACCGATCAGCTCGCGCGAGCGACCTTCCAGGTCGCGCTCGTCCAGCATCACATCAAACAGCATGCCGACCAGGTCGATCGCGTCCTCGTCCTGCGGGTCCAGCCGGGCCTGGCCCGGGTCGACACCGAGGCGCGTGGCACCGGACAGCACTTCGCTCTTCAGGCGCTGGGCCAGCGATTCGCCGTCCTCGCCGATCGCCGCGCGCAGGGTGGCGCTGGGCGTGGCCTGGAGCAGCGACAGCACCGACATCATTTCGCGTTGGCTGAGCGGACGCTGCTGGCCCACCGCCACACTCGCGGCGGAGGTGGCGTCTTCGCGCACATGGCGGGTCTGCTGCAGCAGTTCATGCAGCGCTTCCAGCAACATGCCCTGGTTGCCGCTCAGACCCTCGGCGCCGTCCGCACCGCCGGCATGGCTGCTGGCGCCGTGCGAGGACTGCATGCGGCCACGGCTTTCGGCCCAGCGGTCGGCAAACCGCCTGGCCCAGGCCGGCGCGGTCGCGTCGTCATTGCCGTGCTGCGCCGTGTCCAGCGCGTCGACCAGTTCGTCCAGCTCGTCGCGCGGCGTCGGCGGGCGCGGGGCCGGGCGACGCGGCGCGGCCATCTGCGGCATCACGCCGGCAGCGGCCAGTTGTTCGTCCACTTTTTCGTAGCGCTTGCCGATCGGGGCGTGCAGGTCGCGCTCGCACAATTTGATCAGCACCAGCCGCACTTCCGGGGCCAGCTCACAGCCGGCGAAGGCCTCGTGGATGGCCACACCGATGTGTTCCGGGCTGATCGGGTTGGTGTCCGCGTTCAGCTCCAGGCCCCCGGCAATCATGCCCAGGCGGCGGTCCAGACGGGCCAGCACCGGCTTCCAGTCGCGCAGCAGCACGGTGGCGAAATTGCGCACGGCCAGCCGCGATTCCAGCACGTGCTCGGGCACCAGGCTCAGGCCGTCCTCGATCTGACCGGCCAGCGTGGCCTCGGCCGACAGGGGCTCGCCCTGCTCCAGCGCCGACCAGGCGCGGGCCAGATGGGTGCGGAAGCCGACCACGATGTCGTCGCGGCGGCGGCGCAGTTCGCGCATGCCGTCCAGGAACAGCAGCTGCGACGCGCCTGCGGTGCCGGCACGGTCGAACAGCACATCGTCAAAGCGCGCCAGTACGGTCGCGAACGACTCGGCCAGCGCGGGCAGCGCCGCGTCGCGAGCAAGCGTCAGCAGCGCGGCGTTGCGACCCGGATGGCCCGTAGCAGTGGGCGTGGCGATCATGCGAAAAGGCTCCCCACCCTCGCAGGCACTCTAAGCAGCGTGAATACAGCCGACGCAGGTACACCCCATGCACCCGCATACGGATCGTAGGCCGGCCGGCCGGTAGCGGACAGTGAAGCAGTCCTCACTTCATACCTCATGACCGGGGCGCCGGCAGGCCTTGTATCGTACGGGGAGCGGTCGCGGGAAGCGAGTACAGCCACGTGAACGACTTCCGTTAATTAGGTGATGTTCATCACGTTTTGTCGCAAATTGCACCGAGAACGCCCAAAGCCGTGTCACAAACTGCCGCGACTATACTGAGAGGCCCGTGAAAGCCGATCGAGATCCCATGCTGCTTCCCGCTGCGCTGCAGGCGCTGGACATGCGCCGTTCCGTCCCCGCCCGACACCTGGGCGAGCCCGGGCCGGACCCGCAGACGCTGGCGCGGATGCTCGCCTCGGCGGTGCGGGTGCCCGATCACGGCAAGCTGGTGCCGTTCCGCTTCCTGCGGATCACTGGCGATGCACGTCACACTCTGGGCACCTTCCTGGCCGAACGCAGCCGCGAGCGCGACCCCAACGTGGCCCAGGCCCAGTTGGAGAAGGACCGTCAGCGGTTCTCGCACGCCCCGCTGGTCATTGTGGTGGTCACCCGCCACACGCCCAGCCCCAAGGTGCCCGCGCAGGAACAGCTGATGACCGCCGGCTGCGTCTGCTTTGCCCTGCTGCAGGCCGCGCAGGCGTTCGGCTTCGGCGCCCAGTGGCTGACGGCCTGGATGGCCTTCGACCCGGCCGTCCATGCCCACCTGGGGCTGGCCGACAACGAGGGCATCGCCGGTTTCATCCATATTGGCACGCCGAAGACCGAGGTGCCCGAGCGCGACCGTCCGGACCCGGCCGCCCTGCTGCAGGACTGGAATGGCTGAGATGAGCGTTCCGTCCCCCGTGGTGGCACCGCGCCCGCCGCTGTATCTGGTGGATGCCAGTCTGTATGTGTTCCGCGCCTGGCACTCGATGCCCGACGAATTCCAGGACCAGCAGGGCTGGCCGACCAATGCCGTGCACGGTTTTGCCCGCTTCCTGCTCGACCTGCTTGAACGCGAACGCCCGCGGCATATCGCCATTGCCTTCGACGAGGCGCTGGACAGCTGTTTCCGGCACCGCCTGTATGCCGCCTACAAGGCCAACCGCGACCCGGCACCGGATGCGCTGCGCCGCCAGTTCGCGCACTGCAAGGCGCTGTGCGTGGCGCTTGGGCTGGCGGTACTGGCCCACCATGAGTACGAAGCCGACGACCTGATCGGCAGCGCCCTGCACGCGCGCCGCGAGGCGGGCATGCGCGGGGTGATCGTCTCCGCCGACAAGGACCTGTCGCAGCTGCTGTTCGAGCACGACGAACAGTGGGACTACGCACGCAACCAGCGTTGGGGCATGGCCGGGGTCAAGGCCCGCCACGGCGTCCATGCCCACCAGATCGCCGATTACCTGGCGTTGTGCGGCGACGCGGTCGACAACATCCCCGGCGTGACCGGCGTGGGCGCCAAGTCCGCGGCGGTGCTGCTGGCCCACTTCGGCAGCCTGGACACGTTGTACGAACGCATCGACGAAGTGCCGTTCCTGCGCCTGCGTGGCGCCGCGCAGATGGCGGTGCGCCTGCGCGAGCAGCGTGAGCACGCCTTGTTGTGGCGGCAGTTGACCACCATCGCGCTGGATGCGCCGCTGGACGGCGGCCCCGCCGACTTCAGCCGGGTCAGCGCCGATGCGCAGATGCTGCAGGGCCTGTGCGATGCGCTGCGGTTCGGGCCACTGACCCGTCGCCGCCTGTTCGCCGCCGCCGGCCTGTCCGATTCCCCTTCCGTTGCCAGCGAGGTCGCATGAGCCCCAACACGCAAGCCCCCAAGGTCGTCTACGAAGGCAAGTACCAGCGCATGGTCGTGCGCGGTACGTGGGAATACAGCGAGCGCACCCACGCCGGCGGCCTGGCCGCGATCATCATCGCCGTCACGCCCGAGGACAACGTGCTGTTCGTCGAACAGTTCCGGGTGCCGCTGCAGGCCAACACCATCGAGATGCCGGCCGGCCTGGTCGGCGACATCGACGCCGGCGAGTCGATCGAAGTCTCGGCGGTGCGCGAGCTGGAAGAAGAAACCGGCTGGACCGCCGCACATGCCGAGGTGCTGATGATCGGCCCGACCTCGTCGGGCGCGAGCAGCGAGCAGATCGCGTTTGTGCGCGCCACCGGCCTGCGTCGGGTCGGTGCCGGTGGTGGCGATGACAGCGAGGACATCACCGTGCACGAAGTCCCGCGCGCCCGCGCGGCGGCGTGGCTGGTCGAGAAAATGGGCCAGGGCTACGCATTGGACGCCAAGCTGTGGGCCGGGCTGTGGATGATCGAGCACCACCTGGACGGTACCCCGCGTGGCTGATGCGTTTGCCCCGCCGCTGCACGCCGCCACGCTGCTGGGACCGTCGGATCCCGCGCCGTTCACGGTGCACCCGGCCCGGGGCCGCTCGCCGTTCGTGTTGATTGCCGACCATGCCGGCCAGCAGGTGCCCGCGGCGCTGGCCGATCTGGGGCTGCCGCAGGCCGAGCTGGACCGGCACATCGGCTGGGACATCGGCATCGCCGGGGTCACCCGTGCCCTGGCGGGCCTGCTGGGTGCCTGGGCCATCGAGCAGACGTACTCGCGGCTGGTGATCGACTGCAACCGCCCGCCCGGCGCGCCGGGCCGGTTCGCGCCGGTCAGCGACCACACCGTGGTGCCCGGCAACCAGCGCCTGGACGCCGCCGCGCAGGAGGCTCGGGTACGCGAGATTTTCGACCCCTATCACCAGCGCATCAGCGCCGAGCTGGATGCGCGCTCTGTCGCCGGCACCCGGACGATTCTGATTGCCATGCACAGCTTCACTCCGGCAATGCAGGGCGTGGCGCGGCCGTGGCACGCCGGCGTGCTGTACCAGCGCGATGCGCGCTTCGCGCATGCACTGCTGCACGCGCTGCAGGCCGAGGGGGATCTGGTGGTGGGTGACAACCAGCCCTATGCGGTCAGCGACGCCACCGACTATGCGATCCCGGTGCATGCCGAAGCGCGTGGTCTGGCGCACGTGGAACTGGAAATCCGCCAGGACCTGATTGCCGACAGCGCCGGGCAGCTCGCCTGGGCGCAACGTCTGGCACGCGTCTTCAACCAGCTCGAACCCGCCTTCCGCTGACACCCGGCGCTGCTCCGCTCCGACAGCACCCCGCGCTGCGCCCGTAGAGCCGGGCTCTGCCCGGCTGCTCTCCGTTCCGACAGCGAAAAACCCCGCATTGCGCCCGTAGAGCCGGGCTCTGCCCGGCTGCTCTCCGTTCCGACAGCGAAAAACCCCCGCATTGCGCCCGTAGAGCCGGGCTCTGCCCGGCTGCTCTCCGTTCCGACAGCGAAAAACCCCCGCATTGCGCCCGTAGAGCCGGGCTCTGCC
>NZ_JBMWDP010000037.1:37055-42549 GCF_049545505.1 Stenotrophomonas sp. NPDC077421
TGCCCGGCTGCTCTCCGTTCCGGCGTCGGCAACCCCGCGCTTCGCGCGCCAGCCGACCAACGGTCGGCGCTACCCGGAAGCTGCGGCTACGCGGTAGCGCGTTGATCGGCCGGGTCTTCCTGCGGCCGCAGCCACAGCGCCACCGCGACGCCCAGCAGCGCAAAGGCGGCCGCGCCGTATTGCGCGTTCACCAGCCCCTGCAGTGCGTCCGGGCCGGTGCCCGCCGCCGATGCGCTGCGTCCGGCATTGGCCAGCATCACCAGCAGCGCCAGGCCCAGCGCGCCACCGATCTGCTGGGCAGTGGCCGCCATGCCGGAGGCCACGCCCTGCTGCGCAGCCGGCACGCCCTGCCCGGCCACAATCCACATCGCCGTCCAGGTCATGCCCTGCCCGAGGCTCAACACCACGATGCCCGGCAGCAGCGGCCAGTATGTCGCCCCATAGGGCAGCGCGACCGCCACGGCCGCGATACCGATCGCGCCGGCCGCCATGCCCCGTGCCAGCACCTGGCGGGGCGAGCGACGGGCGAGCATGCGTTCGGTGATGCGGATGCCGACGGTGCACACCAGCGTCGGCGGCAGGAATGCCAGCCCCGCCTGCAGCGCGCTCCAGCCATATCCATCCTGGTAGTACAGCGCCAGGAAGTAGTACTGCACGCCGAAGCTGCTCATGAACACGAACGTCAGCAGCATCGCGGCCCGCAGGCTGCGCAGACGCAGCAGGGCGAACTGCATCAACGGATCGCGGCTGCGCTGCTCGATCTGCACGAAGGCGACCAGCAGCACCACCGACAGCGCCAGGCAGCCCAGCGTGCGCGGCGCCAGCCAGCCCCACTCCGGCCCCTGCACCAGGGTGGTCACCAGCAGGCTGCCGCCCAGGGTGACGGTGAGGCAGCCGGCCAGGTCGAACGAGCGCCCGGCCTGCGGCGCGGAGTCGCGCGGCAGCCACCACCCGCCCAGCAGCGCACAGGCGCTGGCGAACGGCACGATCACCAGCAGCACCGAGGCCCAGCCGAAGCTCTGGGTGAGCACTCCGCCGAGCAGCGTGCCCAACGCCAGGCCACCGGCGCTGGCCATCGACCAGATCGCCAGCGCACGGTTGCGTGGCGCGCCCTCGGCGTACAGCGTGTTGATCAGCGACAACGTGGCCGGGAACAGCAACGCCGCGCCGATGCCCTGCACCGCCCGGGCCGCGATCAGCAGCCACGCACTGGTGCTGAAACCACCGACCAGCGAGGCCAGCGCGAACAGCGCCATGCCGAGCCGATAGACCCGGCGGCGCCCGAGCAGATCGGCCGCGCGGCCGCCAAGCAGCAGGCAGCCGCCGAAGGCCACGGTGTAACCGCTCACGATCCATTGCAGCTGCTGCGCATTGATCCGCAGCTGCACCCCCATCTCGTGCAGGGCCACAAAGATGATGGTCGCGTCGAGCGCGATGATCAGCTGGGCCATTGCCAGCAGGGTCAGTGCCAGGCGCGGCGGGAAGGAACGGGGAGCGTCGGTCATGCCAGTCGGTACGGGGGAAAGGCGGGCAGTCTCATTGATGACGCAAGACAAATAAACCCGGATACTTCGATTTCTGTCATGCATTTTCGCATTAATCGAGGGCGGACATGGATCTCAATGCGGTGCGCATGCTGGTACAGGTCGCCGAGGCGCGCAGTTTCACCCTCGCCGCCGGCCAGCTCGGGGTCAGCCAGTCGGGGCTGTCGCGCGCGATCAGTCGGCTGGAAGGCACGCTCGGTGTGCGCCTGCTCCACCGCAACACACGCAACGTCAGCCTGACCCCCGACGGGCAGCAGTTCGTGGCGCACTGCGCGCCCCTGCTGAGTGGCCTGGAGGATGCCGAGCGGCGCCTCGGCGACCGCCCGTGCACGCCGTCGGGCGTACTCAAAGTCACCGCCCCCTCGATGTTCGGTCGCAAAGTGCTGGTGCCGCTGGCCGGCCAGTTGATGGGTGCGCATCCGCACCTGCAGTTCGACCTGGTGCTCAACGACCGCCTGGTCGACCTGGTCGAGGAAGGCTTCGATGCCGCCCTGCGCACCGGCCCGATCAGCGACGTGCGCATGGTGGCGCGGCCGTTGCGGCCGTTGCACTGGGTGACGGTGGCCTCGCCGGCTTACCTGGCCCGGTGCGGTGCGCCGGCCACGGTGGACGATCTGCACGGGCATGCCTGCCTGGCGGTGCGCAACCTGCGCAGCGGGCGGCTGGTGGACTGGCAGTTCCGCGACGGCGACGGGCTGCGTGACGTCACCCCCCCGGCGCGGATGGTGTTCGACAGTGGTGATCCGCTGGTCGAAGGCGCACTGGCCGGCGTCGGGATCGTGCAGGTGATGGACTTCGCGGTGGCCGATGCCCTGGCTGACGGCCGCCTGCAGCGCGTGCTGCAGCCTTTCGAGGGCCGCAGCCGCGCGTTGTCACTGGTGTACCCGCCGTCGCGGCAGGCCTCACCGAAGCTGAAGGTGCTGGCCGAGGCGCTGCTGGCCGGCCACTGGTAGCAGCAGCGCGTGCCGCCCCATCGATGAGGCGCATGCCCCACCGGTGGGACCGGCCGATCAGCCGGCGAAACGGTCGGTGGCGCGCACCAGCGCGTCCACATTCTCCGCTTCGAACGCCGAGTGGCCCGAGGCCGGGCTGATTTCCAGCGTCGATGCCGGCCACGCCTTGTGCAGCTCCCAGGCATTCTGCAGCGGGCACACGACGTCATAGCGCCCGTGCACGATCACGCCGGGAATATCGGCGATGCGGTGCGCGTCGCGCAGCAGTTGCTCTTCCACCTCGAAGAAGCCGCCGTTGACGAAGTAATGGTTCTCGATGCGGGCGAACGCCAGCGCGAACTGCGGGTCTTCATGGCTGTTCACGAAGTCGTCGTCCACGTGCAGGAAGCTGGTTGCCCCTTCCCACACGCTCCACGCCTTGGCGGCGGCCAGGCGGGTGGCTTCGTCGTCACTGGTCAGGCGGCGGTGGAAGGCCGAGATCAGGTCGTGGCGCTCCACGGCCGGAATCGGCTTGAGGTAGTGCTCCCACGCGTCCGGGAACAGGCGGTTGGCACCTTCCTGGTAGAACCACTCCAGCTCCCAGCGGCGCAGCATGAAGATGCCGCGCAGCACCAGTTCGGTCACGCGCTGCGGGTGGGTCTGGGCGTAGGCCAATGCCAGGGTGGAGCCCCAACTGCCGCCGAACACCTGCCAGCGATCCACCTTGAGGTGCTCGCGCAACGTCTCGATATCGGCCACCAGGTCCCAGGTGGTGTTGTCCACCAGGTCGGCGTGCGGCGTGGAACGGCCGGCACCGCGCTGGTCGAACAGGATGATGCGGTACTTGGCCGGGTCGTGGAACTGGCGCATTTTCTCGCTGCAGCCACCGCCCGGGCCACCATGCAGCATCACCACCGGCTTGCCGTCGGGGTTGCCGCACTGCTCGAAGTACAGCGTGTGGCGATCATCGACCTTCAGGCTGCCGACGTCGTAGGGGGTAATGGCGGGGTACAGCGTACGCATGACGGAACTCCGTTGTTGGGGACAGGCGCGCACGGGCGGGTTCACCACTCGCGCGGGCTGATCAGGTCTTCGACATCCACATCGAACCCGTAGCTGCGCGCGATGAAATCGACATCGCTGCCGATGTTGTCGCGTGCCACGGATTCCAGTTCGCTGCCCTGCGCCTCGAATGCTTCGCCGAGCACGTTGAATTCAAGCGTGGCGGCGTGGGTCAGCGCGCACAGCGCCGCCGCATCGACGGGCGGCTCGCGCTCGATGCGCTCGCACAGGCGCAGCAGGATCTGCCGGCCCTGTTCAACCAGGGGCGCGGGAAAATAGCTGTCCTGGCGCATGTCGTGCAGGAACGGGTGGGCCAGAACCTTGGCATTGCGAAGCAGCATGGCGCGTCCTTTCGGGTGGAACGCCATTCTACCCACGGCATTGTTGCCGCCGGGTTCAAACCCCGCCGGGCAGACAGCCGCAGGTCACGCGCTCGCGCTGTTCGAGATCGCGGACGGTGGACACGTGATCGAAGCCAGCCTGTTCGAACAGCGCGCGGATCGCGTCGCCCTGATCCCAGCCATGTTCGATGAGCAGCCAGCCGCCGGGCAGCAGGTGCGCGCCGGCGCCGGCGACGATCACGCGGATGTCGTCCAGACCATCGGCCCCGGATGCCAGCGCGCTGGCCGGTTCATGGCGCAGATCGCCCTGCAGCAGGTGCGGGTCGCCGCTGGCGATGTACGGCGGGTTGCTGGCGATCAGCGCAAAGCGCTGACCGGCCAACGGTGCATACCAGGACCCTGCGACGAACACCACGTTGTGCACGCCGTTCGCTGCCGTGTTGCGGCGCGCCATCTGAAGGGCCTCGGCGCTGGCGTCGGTGGCGGTGATGCGGGCGTGCGGCCGTTCGCTGGCCAGCGCCAGGGCGATTGCGCCGCTGCCGGTACCGAGGTCGGCCACCTCCAGGGCGGTCTCCCGCGGCAGCCGATCCAACGCCAGCTCGACCAGCAGCTCGGTTTCGGGGCGCGGAATCAGCGTGGCCGGGCTGACCGCCAGATCCAGCGTCCAGAAACCGCGTCGGCCAAGCAGGTAGGCAACCGGCTCGCCGGCCTGGCGGCGGGCCAGCAGGGCCTGGAAGGTCGCTACGGCGTCGGCGTCGAGCAGATCGGTGGCATGCGCGAACAGCCAGCCGCGCTCCCGCCCTAGCACATGCAGCAGCAGCAGTTCGGCCTCGTGCCGCCCCTCCACGCCGGGCAGGGTGGCGGCGGCTTCGGCCAGCAGCTGTCGAACGTCGCGCGGGGCGGCAGTCATGGCGGGGATCGTGCAGGAACGGGCGCGCAGTGTAGTGCACCGTCACCGCGCGCCTGCAGCCGGTGGCGACGCCGCCTCCCCGTGCGCCACAGGCGGGCTGACCGAGCGGTTCGTTCAGGTTTCACCTTGGGCGGATACACGCGGGCTATGGCACCGATCAGCCGCGGCGGCGGCGATGTCATTGCGCTGCAATGCATTCGGGCGATATCGACCCGAGGGTTCATCTCTGGATCAGCTCATTTCGATAGACTATGTCTATCGTATAGATGCAATCAATGGATTGTCCTTATGGGAACGGAGCCGCTAACCTGTGTTGGTCGCTTCACCCACCCCTTCACCAAGAGGAACAACGATGTCGCTCATCAACACCCAGATCCAGCCGTTCGAAGCCAACGCCTACCAGAACGGCGAGTTCATCAAGGTCTCCGACAGCACCCTGAAGGGCCAGTGGTCCGTGCTGATCTTCATGCCGGCCGCGTTCACCTTCAACTGCCCGACCGAAATCGAAGACGCCGCCGACCATTACGCCGAGTTCCAGAAGGCCGGTGCCGAGGTGTACATCGTCACCACCGACACCCATTTCTCGCACAAGGTGTGGCACGAAACCTCGCCGGCCGTCGGCAAGGCCCAGTTCCCGCTGGTGGGTGACCCGACCCACGCCCTGACCAACGCCTTCGGCGTGCACATCCCGGAAGAAGGCCTGGC
>NZ_JBMWDP010000038.1:0-40720 GCF_049545505.1 Stenotrophomonas sp. NPDC077421
ATCTCGGCCTCGATGCGTTGCGCCTCGGCCAGGTAGTAGTCGTGTCGCTCCTGCCGAACTGCTGCGCTGAACTGGAACTGCTTCAGCGCCTCATCGGCGGACGCGCGGTATGCCTTCGCCAACCGTGGCGCCTGCAGACGCGGATCGTGTTCGAAGATGTCCAGCTGGTTGTTGTCCGAGCGCATCAAGCAGCGCTCCCGAACCCCAGCTCAGCCGCAGCGCGCGCCATCGCCTTCGCCGCGGCCGAGCGATCGCGCACCCCGACCACGCCGGGCTGCACAGGGGGCAGCGCCAGGGCGGCCTCCGGCACCGGCCCGCCCTCCACGACGTGCCGCACTGCGCGCTCGTAGGCGTCCTGCAGCATCCGCGCCTGCTGGTATCCGTCCTCTGCGCTGGCATAGACGTGCAGGTCCAGCAGCGAGCGAACCAGCACGGCGAAGCCTGACTGCGCGCGGCCCGGCCGGATCTCTTGCTGCACCTTCGCCAAGGTGGGCACGTCGAAGCACATCGCGCGGAAGCGCGGCGGGTTCGGCGGCCAGTCCAGGGCGTCGCGCATGCAGGCCGCCAACCCGGCCGCCAACTTCTTGGGGCTGAGGCCCGTGATGCTCTGCAGCCACACCTCGCCGGCCGTCGTCAGCGCGCCGGTCTGCGCCACCGGCGCCGCGCCGTTCGCCCTGGCCCACTTGCCCGGGAACATTGCCGCCATCCGCTCCCACAGCGTCCACAGGGCTCCCATAGCGCGCGCGTCCGCGTCAGCCGACGACGGAGAATTCAGCGTCGAAGATTCCTGCGCTGCCAAGGTGGCCACCACCGCCATGCTCTCGCTCGTACTGCTCGCGGAGCTGGGTGACGTGATCGGCAGAACCGTGGTGAGGGGACGCATGGGTCGCTCCGTTGGCAGAGTTGACGATGGGGATGACGGGCAGTGCCAGGCCGGCGGCCATCGTCTGCCTCAGGGATTCGTTGATGTCGTGGCCCGCACCGGCCAGACCGACCAGCGTGTTGCGGACTTGGAACCAACCTTGGATCGACAGCGGGCGGCGGCAGGCACCGCGATGCCGAGCGAACCGGGCCAGCACCTCTCGGTCGAGACCTACCGGCAAGTCGCCGAATCCGGCCAGCGCCAGATCGATCTCGACAGCGGTCAGCGAATCGCAGCTCGGCTCGCTCACGCCGCCGTTGTGTGTGGGTTGCTGTTGATTGCTGTTGGTTGCTTTTGGTTCGGGTGCAACAGCTGCTGCACCCTTTCCGACGCTGGGTTGCACCCTTTTCTGCGCCGTTTTGCACCCTTTACGGCTCCCGTTTGCACCCTTTTGGAAGGGTGCAGAATTTGCACCCTTCGAATCTGAGCCGGTTTCGTCCCCGTCGTTCGGTGCAGAGAGCTCTTCACCCTTGATCCAACGCGGGCTGATCCGATACTCGCGCGGGCGCCCGCCGGACTTGTAGCCGGACATGCGGCCGCCGCCGGCGTTGACCAGCTCCAGCCAGCCGCTCTGTTCCATCTTGCGGAGCTGGTACTGCACGGAGCGCTCGGACTGCCGCGACTTCACCGCCAGGCTGGCGATCGACGGGAAAATGTGGGTGCCGTCGTCATGGGCGTGGTCAGCCAGAGCCAACGCCAGCAGCATCTCGCCGCCGCCCGCCGGATACCTGTCGAACACCATGCCGGTCATTCTTGCTGCCATGTCAGATCACCAGCGCCAAGTTCTCGCCCGGGGCTACAGGCCACCAGGTGCAGGCGCTGCGGCCACTGACCTCGCACGGCTTCTTCGGACCGCGCCACGCGCGCCCACCCTCCAGCAGCTCAGGCAACCTGCGGGCCAGCATGTAGCGGTCGTGACCTGTCGCCCGCGCCAGCTCCATGCTGGTCAGGCCAGGGTGCTGCTGCACCGCCTTCGCGGCGCGGTCCTGCTGGATGGCCTGCTGGCCGCTGACGATGAGGTGGTGGGCAGCCTCGTGGCGGGTGCCAACATCGGTAGCGCGTGCCGGATGGTTCATCGGCGTGCCCTCCCCTTCCCCGTCCCCTTCCGCGCAGCACGCGCCACATTGCGCTCCAGGCGATGCGCCATCGTGCGCAGCGCGCGTACCTCGCTGACCATCAGCTCTGCCTCATCGCTGTCGATGCAGCGGTCGGAAATCGCGTCCAGCGCGGTGCCGGACAAACGGCCAACCCGCGAGGTGATCTCCAGCAGCTTCGTCTGGATGGCCCCGATCTCGTCCGACCAACCGCCCTCGGGCGGCGGCGGCACTGCGTCCACGGCCATGCCGAACTGCCCGGCCAACGCCTGCATCCATTCAAGGGCGTACTCGCTGCCGCCGACCTTCTGCTGCATCCACTCAGTCAGCAGCTCAGCAATCTCGATGGTCACCGACTCGCCCTCCGTGCCGTTGAGCTTCGCGCGCAGCGTCTCGGGGTGCATGGACTTGCCGCGGCGATCGGTCAGCCACTTGGCGGCCTCGGCGACACCGCCCGGCGTCTTGCGCACGGCGTTGTAGAGGCAGTCGAGCCAGTTAATGGAGGAAGTACGGCAGGTCATGGGTCACCTTGGGAAGACGGGTATTTCAAGGTTTCGGGCCGGGCCCAGGTCGCGCACCATCTGCGCTATGGACGAAATCAACTCAGGGAGCGAGGGCGTCGCCCTCCTTGCGGTACGCTGGATGTGCGAACAACACAGCCCACAAGGAGCGCGACATGGAGGAAGTAGTCAAAACCGACCGGGAATCCCAGTTCACGGCGCTGCAGCTGGTGGTGGCTGCAATTGCGGATACCCTCAGAGACGATCCGAAGTTCCAGCAGAACCTGACTGCTCGAATGGCTCTGGATGGGCTCCCTCTTTCGCCGGAAGAAAAGGCGAAGGTGAAGCTGTCGATCGAGCGCTTGACGCGCCGATAGGAGCGCGACGATCCACGATCTCTGCACCGACGCCGCACACGCGTGCGTCGGTATCTAGCGCCAGCGCGCAGAACATCTGCGCAGCGGCCGCTTCCCCGGCCCTGCGCTCTTCCAGCTCGGCCAGCGATGGACGGTTCAACCACTCCCTCAGCCAAAGGCGAGGGTTCCATTTGTCGGACAGCGCGCGCATGTCAGGCCACCTGCACTTGGATGACGCGCTCGGCGTCGGGATCGTTTTGGGCGGCCTCGGCCGCCGGTTGTTCGGCCTGGACACCGAGCAGCTTCATCACCTGCGGGAGGGCCGGAACGCCCTGCTCTTCCGGCCAGGCCTCGACCTGCTCCACCGGGAGCTGAAGCACCTTCGCCAGGTGCGCATCGGTCTTGAAACCGAACTTGGCCCGCAGCGCGCGTTTGCTCATCCGGCTGTCGACCAACGGTCCGATCACAGCGCGCGGGCTCGCGATAGCCACCAGCGGCTCGGCATCGACCATCCGGGCTAGCCGGAACGCTGCGTCGGCTCTCGGCGCCTTAGTACGCCCAGCGATGATTTCGCGGACTGCATTGGGCGTAACACCCATCCCGGCCGCAATCGAATCAACGGTTGCGCCGGCACCGATCAAACCTTGAATTTGAGATTTCCAGTCCATGTATAGGAAAGCTACAGAATCCTGTAGGTCTAGTCAACAGCATTCTGTTACAGAGTTCTGTGACCATTTCCCGATGGAAACCATCGGCACCCGCGTTCGTCGTGAGCGCGAATCACAAGGCATTGAGCGGCGCGAGCTGGCCTCAAAGACCGGTATCGGCTACAGCACGCTGTCCGAGCTGGAACGCGGGGGTATGCAGACCACCACGAAGCTGCGAGTCATCGCCGACGCGCTGGGCGTCTCCCAGCGCTGGCTGGAAACCGGCAAAGGTCCGAAGACGGCGCGGGGAGAGGCCCCGGTCTCAGCCGTCTTAGCGATTGAGACCAGCCCCGACTATGTTCGCGTCCAACAACTGGATGGAGACGCAGACATGGGGGATGGACGCATCAATGAGGACTTCCCGGACATTGTCCGAGGCATGGATTTTGCCCCCACCTACATCCGTTCCGTGGTTGGATTCGTGCCGCCACCAGGCCGCCTTGTGCTGGTCACCGGCCGCGGCGATTCCATGATCCCTGTCATCAACCCAGGCGAGTCTCTGATGGTGGATACGGGAGTGGAGTCCTTTGACGGTGACGGCATCTATCTGCTCAACACGGGCAATGGCCAGCAAATCAAGGGACTGCAGGATCGTGGCGACGCGATCTACGTGGTGAGTGCGAATGCTGCCCTGTATCCCGCGTTTCCCATGCCCAAAGGAACGCTGATCGGCGGAAAGGTCTACCTGCGCAACAGGATCGATCGATTTAATTGATGGCGCCGACAGGCGCTTTGTCTACACCCAGGGGAACCAAGGATGAAGAAGCTATTCCTCGCAGCCGCCATCGCGATGTCGGTGGCCGGCTGCTCCACAAACCCGCCGTTGAACTTCTCAGTTCCCAGCGTCGGCGTCAGCACCAAGAAGATCGAAGGAGAGCTCAGATCCCTGACGGTCACGCTTGCTCGACCGGATGAGGCCAAGGGCAGAATCCCTGCCCAGGCGCAGCACGAAGTCCCACAAATGTGGCAGACAGCTCTGACTGAAGCCCTCAATAAGATGGCAATCTTCCGAGACGATGCACCCAGAAAGTTCAGCCTCTCGGTCAAGATCCTTGCGATTGATATCCCTGGATTTGGTGCATCCATGACGACGAAGACGATCGCACGATACGAGCTCATCGATCGCGCCAATGGAAGCATCGTCTATACGCAGGACGTCAGCGCTGAGGGAACCGTCCCCTTCGACTACGCCTTTGTAGGTGTCGTCAGGGCGCGTGAATCGCTCAGCCGCTCGGCGCAAAACAACATCTCGCAGTTCCTTCAGGCGCTGGAGACTGTGGACGCGAGCAAGCCGATGTTCCCTAGCTCCCAGGTGAGCGAGTGAAGCGCGCCTGCCTTGCGCTCTTTGGTGCCGCAGCGCTGTCCGCATGCGCACCAAATGTCAGAACTGACAGCTACTCGATTGGCTCCGTTGGGCAGGTGAATCGGACTGTTGCCGGAACAGTGATCAGCGTGAGATCCGTGTCCATTGACGGTAGCCAAGGCGGCGGAGCCGCTGCCGGCGCTGCCGCCGGCGGCGTCGCTGGCTCAACGATAGGCGGGAGCGACAGGGCAAATGCAGTTGGTGCGATTGGTGGAATCGTGGTCGGCGCCATTGCAGGCGCTGCCACCGAGCGCAGCGTTTCCGCCACTCGCGGACTTGAGTACGTGGTGCAGACAGAGAACGGCAACCTGATGACAGTTGTTCAAGGCCCAGACCCGACGTACGCGACCGGATCAAGGGTGCTTGTGCTTTACGGGTCACCGTCCAGAGTGATCGCCGACCCCAGGCACCCACCTACACCGTAAGAACAGCCCCGCATCGCGGGGCTTTTTCATGACAGCCCCGTCAGGCCCGGCCAGCAGCCCGAAAAGAATTACAGAATCCTGTTGACAGGTCACTACAGGATTCTGTAACTTTACTTCGTCGCCCCAGTAACAGCCCATCCGGGCCGGGGCACGGAGATCAGCATGGCCACCCTGGCCCTCAGCACTTCTTCCGGCCCCGTCCAGGTCCAAGCCCAACCCGTAACCGGCAAGGTCGCCATGTACGTCGGCGACGCTGGCCGCGTCTACCTCTCCGCCACCGAAGCCGAAGACGCCGCCGCGCAGCTCCTGAGCGCCGCCGCAGACCTGCGCAGCACCCAGCAGGCCGCAGCATGAGCGCCGTCGTCCTGCAGTTCCCCGTCGACAACGCAGCGCGCGCCAACGGCGCCGGCCTGGCAGTGGCCATCGCCGCCAAGCGCATGGGCTACGCCGCGCATCACATCGCCCGCGCCGCCGCGCTGGCGCGCCGCGAGGTGCTGGACGGCCGCAAGAGCGCAGGCCGCGCGGCGTCCGACATGACCCGTACCCTCGCCCGCGCAGCGCGCGGCAACGGAGGCGACGCCGCATGAACGCCATCGACTTCTCCTTCGGTCTGGTGCTGGGTTTCGCCACCGGCGCGTGGGCCAGCCTCCACTGGGCGCTGCGCCGCCAGGAAGAGCAGTTCGCACGCCTCATGGAGCAGATCCGATGCGCGCACTGATCCGCCACTGGCGCGCCGCTGTCCTGGTGCTGCTCTGCGCCCTACTCGCGGCCGTCGCCGGCGCCATGCACTGGGCAGGCATCAACGACACCGGCGTCTACATGCTCATGGGCGCCCTGCTCTGCGCCAGCCAGGTGCCCGACGCGTGGAGGCGCGGTCGCGATGGCTGAGGCGCCGACCGTGGCCTCGACTGTGCGCGACATGCGCCGCGCCGGCGCCGCAGGCGAGCCGGTGCCGGCCGCAGCGGTGCAGGTCTGGGCGCAGACGCTCTTGACCCAGCTGTACGGCACGCAGAGCCCGGTTCGATACGAGTGCAGGCCGCGATACAGCACAGAGCCGTGGCAACCGGCCGAGATGGGAGACGTAGCGCATTACCGGCGCCGGAAGCTGGAACTTCGCGCGCTCTATCTGCACCCGCCCGCCGGCAAGCACAAGGACCACCGATGGCCGCCCGGTAGCAACGGCCAGGGCGAATGCCTGGAGTGCGGCGAGACCGAATGGATCGCGGGGCCGGACTGCAGACCGGTCCCACCGATCCGCGACCACCGCTCGGACACGCCCTTCTCCCTGACGTGGCTGATCGAGCCGCTGGAAAAGCTCCAGTACCTCACGAAGCACATGAACACGCTGGACCGCGCCAAGTGGCGCACCGAAACCACCTACCTCATCGATCGCATCAAAGACCACGCGAAGGGAAGCCAGCCATGACGACTGACAAATACCACAGCCCGGCAACTGCACCCATGTGGTGGGACGGCGGCGACCGCGCCATCACAGCGCGCGAGAAAGCCACCATCGAAGAGCATGGCCCCAGCTGCTACACCATCCCACTGCTGCCGGCGCAAGCTGCGGACCCTGCGGACCCGTGGCGCGGTCTGTACCTTCCGGCCCGCATGCCGGCGCCTTCGGAGTATGGCGACCTCAGCCATCCGGATATCCCTCTCTGGCCTGACCAGCGAGAGGATGCGCTCGACAAGTTGGTCCATGCCCAGGGGTTTGACTTCCAGATTGTCGCCGGCGAGTTCACCTCCGAGGCTCTGGACGACGGCGATGAGCTGTACTGGCAGGAAATGCGCGCCTGGAACCCGAAAGCGCCCGAAGGTGAGTGGCGCCTGGCATGGAAGGGCGACACCGAAGACGGTCCCTACGCGTGGTTCGTGCGGCCGATGGCGCTGCGGCCGGAGTTGGCCGCCCTCGCCGCCCGCCAGCCGGGGGCGCAGGAGCCGGTGGCCGTGGTCGGGTCTGACTTCACCCTGCTGTGGGCGGGGTCGGGTCCGATTGCGCCGATAGTGGAGCGCCACGGCCTCAAACGTGGAAGCCTGCTGTACGCCGCCCCGCCCGCGCAGGGCATCGACCTGGGGCAGCAACAGGACGCCGCCCGCTACCGCTGGCTGCGCGATCACTACGACCCCTCCGTCCACGACGACGAGGACGGATCGTTCCTTCGCCTGGCTGGCGAAGAGCTGGACGCTGCAATCGACGACCAGCGCGATGCGGCGCCGGGGGTGGGGTCGTGAATCGCCTGTTGAAGTCCATTCGCCGCCGCTGGTCGGCCGTAACCCAGCCAGGCACTGGCGGCCTGATCCAACCCGGTGATTGGAGGGTGCTGTACCCGGATGGGGAGCGCTCCCGCTACGTCAGCCACGGCGATGCGAGAAACCTGAAATTGCTGTATGGCGGCGTACTGGAATGGCGGCATGACCAAGATGCAGCGCCGGGGGTGGGCAATGGCTAAGCGACCGACTGAGGCCCAAGCCCGCAAGACAATCGAGGCATGGCTCGACAAGCACGCCCCTGGCTACCCGACCTACGGCATGTGCGAGGACGGCGACGATGGGTGGGCATTCTGGATAGTGGATCAGGACACCACGTCGTACCTGCACCACGACCTCACGGTCGAGTGGTACGGCACTGGATGGCCCGATCAGTTCAGCTACGACGGGGACACTGGAAATTGGACGGTGAGCGATGCAGCGCCGGGGGTGGCCCGTGGCTGACCGCCCCATGATCGCGGTGTGGTTCTCCTGCGGCGCTGCCAGCGCGGTCGCAGCAAAGCTCACCATCGAGCGTTACAGCGCCACCCACGACATCCGAGTAGTTAACAACCCGATCGCCAATGAAGACCCCGACAACCTGCGCTTCGCGCGCGACGTCGCGGCCTGGCTGGGCGTCGAAGTCGAGCAGGCCATCAACCCGAAGTGGCCCACCTGCGACTGCGTCGATGTCTGGGAGAAGGAGCGCTACATGGTGGGCGTCGCGGGCGCGCCCTGCACCCGGGCGCTGAAGAAGCGGGCGCGGCAGGCGTGGGAGCTGCTGCACAAGCCTGACTTCCACGTGCTGGGATTCACCGTAGAGGAGCAGCGGCGCCATGACCGGTTCGTGCAGACCGAGCGCGAGAACGTGCTGCCGGTGCTGATCGACGCCGGCCTGACCAAGCCCGACTGCGCGGCCAGGTTGATGGCCGACGGCATCGCCCTGCCAGCCATCTATCTGCGCGGCTACCCGAACGCCAACTGCATCGGGTGGGTGAAATCGCAATCCCCGACCTACTGGAATCACGTCAGAAAGCACGACCCAAGCGTGTTCGCGCAGCGTGCCGAGCAATCCCGGCGCATCGGTGTCCGGCTGGTGAAGGTCAAGGGCGAACGGATCTTCCTCGATGAGCTGAAGACCAGCGACAAGGGCGGCTCGCTGAAATCCATGAAATTTGACTGCGGCATCTTTTGCGAGGAACCGATCAATGGCTGAAACGACCTTCCACGTGCACCTCAGCGTGCGCGGCGCCATCCGCGATTTCAGCAAGCGCGAGCTGGGCAGCCTCTTCCAGAACACCGCGACTGGCCGCTGGCTCACTGCCGACGAAGCCAAGGATGCGCTGCTGGATCACCTGGCCGCAGGCCGCTCGGTGCTTCCGTTGGGCGCGCCCTGCGCCGGCTTCGACTATGCCGGCGGCGGTTGCCCCGGCCACACCACCGCCACCCAGGCCGCAGTGAACCCGCTGCGCCGTGGCCCCACCCTGCTGCCCAAGGAGCCCCGCTGATGCGCGAGCGTCCCATCCTGTTCAACGGCGACATGGTGCGCGCCATCCTGGCCGGCCAGAAGACCCAAGCCCGGCGCGCGATGAAGGTGCAGCCGCGGCGCAACGGGCCGTTCTGGGAAGTGTTCGGTGCGGGCTGGGGCAGCGGTGTGTGCCGCGTGCCGGCTGTGCCCGGACACAGCCTCGCTGCGCACTGCCCCTTCGGCCAGCCCGGCGACCGCCTGTGGTTGCGGGAGACCACCGTCAACGTGGAAGACCACGGCTACATCGGGCCGGTGTACGCCGAGTCGGACGAGGGCCGAGCCATTCTTAATTATGGCTTGGCCCCGGTCCCTGACGACTGCATCGAAGTCGAACCTGACGAATTGAGGCTGCGCCCATCCATCCACATGCCGCGCTCCATGTGCCGCCTAGTGCTGGAGATCACCGCCGTCCGCGTAGAGCGGCTCCAGGCGATCAGCGTGCAGGACTGCCTCGCGGAAGGCATCACTACCAGGTTCAAGGTGGCCGATGCCGCCGATGACCTGCGCATCCAGTTCCGCGACCTCTGGACCAGCACCGGCGGGGACTGGGACTGCAACCCGTGGGTGTGGGTCCTCGAGTTCAAAAAGATCCAAATATGAGCTACGACAATGCCCATTTACTCAAGGTCGCTGGCCCTCAAGTGCGGATAGGATGCACCGATTTGGCGACCCAACTTTCTAGCGGCGTCATCGAGACGTTTCAGGCCTTGCAAGAGGCGATTCCGTGCTTGGTCCGCTTGCATGGTGTTGACGGCACCGTGGTTATTCGCATGTCGAGCAATCTCGTTCCACTTCGAAAGCTCAATTTGAAGAACACGGAGCGATCTAACCAGAGCTTCCCCTTTCCGCGTCATCTCCATGCCCGGAACAACCACAGCTATCTGAAAGTCCTCGAACGGCGGGGTGTAGTTGCTGCCCAGGTGCTCTTCGATAGCAGCGCGACTACGGTCAATTGTGGCGCGAATCCTCAGGAGCTCCGGAACAAAGTCACTGATTTGGGCTTCGACTTGCATACGCGCCTTCCATCGTCCTGCCAAGAAAGGCAGGAGCACAGCGAAAAACGTCGCGATTGCTGCGGCCCATGCACCAACAGCAGCAACAGCAACCCAATCCAATCGGCAATTGGCGGCACTGCTAAGGCAGGGAACCATCAGTTCGGCGGCAATCATCGAATCACCTCCATGTGGATTGGCGAGCATTCTCACACGGCATGCCAGAGCAAGGAAATCTCGATGCGCGACCACCAGTCCAAGCGCGACCAAGCCAAGTACACAGCGCGCGTCCTCATCAACGAGGCGCGCGTGCGCCGCATCGGAGACGGTTACGGGTTCTGGTGCTTCTTCAACACCGCCCAGGCCGCGCGCCGCCGGGCGGCCAGGTCTACCCCGCCAGCGCCGCCGGCGCTCCCCATCCAACCGGAGCTGTTCGCATGACCCAGCGACACATCAGCCACCCCGAGGGGCTCCCGGCCTGCGCCGCCGGTCACAGCGCGCGCCACATCCACGACCTGCGCGGCCTCGCCGCCGGCGGCGGGCACCTGATCGAGTGCCGGTGCCGCGCGACAAGCAAGCACGCGGAGCCGGGCGCCGCCCTGGCCGAATGGCGGCGCATCAATCGACCTGCCCGTGTCACGCGCAGAGTCCTGCCCGCGATCGATGCGCCGGCAGCGGACAACGTGCTGCAGCTGCCAATGCGCTTCGCACCCGCGCGGACCGCCTGTCCGGCCAAGGGGGTGACTCGTGGGAGCGGCTGAAAGCCTATGGCCGGACGTGATGGACCTGGAAACGGCCGCCGCCTACTTGCAGTACCACCCCGTCACCCTGCGCAACTGGATGCGCAAGCGTAAAGGCCCGCCCGGCCGCAAGGTCGGCGGAAACTGGCGCTTCCTCCGCGCCGCACTCGACGCATATCTCACGGAAACGAAGCAACCCGAATGGCCCGCCATCCCTACCGACTTGAACCGCGCGGCAAAAAAGGCATCCTCTGGATCCGCTTCACCGCGCCCAACGGACGCGAAGTATTTAGAAGCTCTGGGACTGTCGACCGTGACCTCGCTACCGAGTGGGCCTCGAAAATCCACGCGGAGCAGTACCGCGTAGCGCGTCTTGGCGAGAAACCCCGCCGCCTCTGGACCGAGGCGGTCGTGGCCTGGTTCGAAGACCATAGGACCAAACGAAGCATCAAAAAGGATCAGCACAACCTGAAGTGGTTGTCCCCCTACCTGGGTCATCTTCACCTGGACGAGATCAACGCCGATGTACTGGCGCTCGTCTCCAGCCAGCGGAAGGCAGAACCGAAGAACAAACGGCGACGGAAGGACGGGAGCACGTTCACCGACGAACTGACTTCCCAGTCCACGGTGGACAAGATGATGGCGCTGATCCGCTCCATTCTGCGCGACGCGCAACGCCGCGGCTGGTCGGATTCTGTGCCCACCATCCGCATCAAGGAGACCGACGGCGCTGAAGACTACCGGTGGCTGACTCAGAACGAGGCGGTGCGGCTGCACGACGAGCTGGCGGACCACCTGCGACCGCCCTTCCTGTTTGCTCTGGCCACCGGCTGGCGCGAGCAGAACGTGCTGCGCCTGCGATGGGAGCAGGTGGACATGGAGCGGCGGGTGGCTTGGATCAAGGGGAGACAGGCCAAGGGGAAGAAGGCCATAGGCGCACCGCTCAACAGAAACGCGATGGACATCCTGACGGAGCAGCGCGCGAAGAGGGTGGCGGGGAACCTGTGGGTGTTCCCGAGTGGATCTGAGAAGGACAGCGAGCCGTACGTTCGGGCAAGCAACACCGGCTGGTACGCCGCGCAACGGCGGGCGAGGATTGACCCGCTGACCTGGCACGACCTGCGCCACACTTGGGCCAGCTGGCATGTGATGGCAGGCACCAGCCTGCGGAGCCTTATGGAGCTGGGCGGGTGGCGGTCCTACCAGTCCGTACTCCGGTACGCTCACCTGTCGCCCGAGCACCTCGCCGGCGACGCAGAGCGCATCGAGAAAGTTGCACGGAAGTTGCACGGACGGTCGGCATAGGTGGAGCTATCGATCAAGCACTTAGCGCTACAGCCCGTTGTTAGTAGCACCACTAAAGTGTTTGATATAAAAGAGTTTTTCTAGTGGTGCATGGGATTGAAAATCCCCGTGTCGGCGGTTCGATTCCGTCCTCGGCCACCACTATTTGAAAAGACCTGCAGAAATGCAGGTCTTTTTTTTTGCCTCATGCCGTTCGCGGCATCCGCTGGCGGGCGCTAACTCACCTTCTTGGCAACAGTCATGCCGAGCAGGAACAGCACGACGGCGATGATGATGCCGGCCCAGAACAGGAACTTGGCGATGCCGATGGCTGCCCCGCCGATGCCGGCGAAACCGAGGGCACCGGCGATGAGGCCGATGACCAGAAAAATGATGGCCCACTTGATCATGCTGTTTTCCCCTGTCGGGATACCGTTGGAGCATTCAAGCTAGTCATCGCGCCGTCCCGTCGTCGTGAACACATCGCAGCGCATGCGTGAAAACACGGCGCCTTCCGTGCGTCCGCCTGTCGCCGATGCCCCGGCACGCCACACCGCGATGACGAAACTTTTACACCGGCGCGGCCGCCGCCTCCTAAGCTCGAGCGTCCACCGAGGAGTCCTCCCATGCGTCTGCGTCCTGCCCTGCTTGCCCTCGGCATGCTTCTGTCGGCCACCGTCGCCAGCGCCGCCGCGCCGGTGCGTTCGGTCCCTGCCCTGGACATGGGACGCTATGCCGGCCAGTGGCACGAGATCGCCCATCTGCCGGTGTCGTTCCAGAAGAAGTGCGTGGGCGACATCACCGCCACCTATGCGCTGCGCGCAGACGGTCGCATCAGCGTGCACAACGCGTGCCGCACCGGGGACGGCGGACATATCGCGGCCGAGGGCGTGGCGCGTCCGGTGCCGGATGAGCCTGGCCAGCTGCAGGTGCGCTTCGTACCGGACTGGCTGGCCTGGGTGCCGCTGGTGTGGGCCGACTACTGGGTGATCGCGCTGGACCCGGACTACCAGTGGGCGATCGTGGGCGATCCGGACCGGAAGTACCTGTGGATCCTGTCGCGCTCGCCGAGCATGGACAAGGCGCAGTTCGCCGACCTCAAGGCCCGGGCCGAGGCGATGGGTTACGACCTGGGCCCATTGCGGGTCATGGCGCCGCTGGACTGAGCGGCGCGACGCGTCCCCCTACCTGAACGACACCGTCTCCGCCTACCCTTGCGGGGAGGCCGCCGCGCGGCCGCACAACCACCATACGCCGTAGTATGCTTTCACCCACGCAGCGCCCTGCACGAGGATTGCGCCCATGTTCCACCGCTTCCGTACCGCCGCGATGATCGCCCTGGTGGCCGGCACCACCCTGGCCCTGGCCGCCTGCAACACCGGCGTGGTCAAACGCGTCTCGCCGCCGGCAGCGAGCCTGCAGCAGTTGACCGTGCGCGCCGACGGGGGCTGGGATGTCGCCCTGCGGCTGCAGAATTTCAGCTCGATGCCCATGACCTTCGATGCCGTCGCGCTGTCCCTGAAGGTGGACGACGAAGACGCGGGCACCCTGCAGACCACGCCTGCACTGTCGATCGGCGGCGAGTCCGCCGACGTCGTCACCCTGCGCCTGCAACCTTCCTCCGGCGCCCGCCTGGTAGTGGCCGACGCCCTGGCGGGCAACCGCACCCTGGCTTACAGGCTCACGGGCACCGTCAGTGCCACGCCGCAGGAAAAGAAGCAGCGCAGTTTCGAGATCGACCAACGCAGCACGCTCAACCAGGCCCCCGGCCTGCCCGGCGTGCTGCGCTGACCGGCGGCGTGTCCGCCTTCCCTTGCACCTGATCGAGACCTACCGATGAGCAGCTACACCGCCCCGCTTTCCGATATCCGTTTCGCCCTGCACGACGTCCTCAAGGTGGAATCGCTGTTTGCCCGCCTGGGCTTTGCCGATGCCACCACCGACGTGGTCGATGCCGTGTTGGAAGAAGCCGGCCGTTTCAGCACCACCGTGCTGGCACCGTTGAACAGCGTGGGCGATGAAATCGGCTGCGTGCTCGACCAGGCCACCGGCGAGGTCACCACCCCGCCCGGCTTCAAGCAGGCCTATGCGCAGTTCGTGGAGGGCGGCTGGACCGGCCTTACCGCCGCGCCCGAGCTGGGCGGCCAGGGCCTGCCGCACACGCTGGGCGTGCCGCTCAACGAAATGATCAACGCCGCCAACCTGGCGTGGGGCAACTTCCCGCTGCTCTCGCATGGCGCCATCGAAGCGCTCAAGCAGCACGGTGAAGCCTGGCAGCAGGAGGCCTTCCTGAAGCCGCTGATCGAAGGCCGCTGGACGGGCACCATGTGCCTGACCGAACCGCACTGCGGCACCGATCTGGGCCTGCTCAAGACCAAGGCCGAGCCGAACGCCGATGGCAGCTACGCGATCACCGGCACCAAGATCTTCATCACCGCCGGTGAGCACGACCTCACCGACAACATCGTGCACCTGGTGCTGGCCAAGCTCCCCGACGCCCCGGCCGGCGCCAAGGGCATCTCGCTGTTCGTCACCCCCAAGTTCAAGGTCGACCGCGACGGCAACGTGGGCGAACGCAATGCGCTGCGCTGCGGCTCGATCGAACACAAGATGGGCATCAAGGGCTCGGTCACCTGCGTCATGAACTTCGATGGCGCCCAGGGCTACCTGGTCGGCCAGCCGCACAAGGGCCTGCAGGCGATGTTCACCATGATGAACACCGCGCGCCTCGGTGTCGGCCTGCAGGGCATCGGCCTGTCCGAGCGCGCCTACCAGAACGCCCTGGCGTACGCGCGTGACCGTCTGCAGTCGCGCGCACTGAGCGGTGCCAAGTTCCCCGACAAGCCGGCCGATCCGATCCTGGTACATCCGGACGTCCGACGCATGCTGCTGACGGTCAAGTCCCTGGTCGAGGGCAGCCGCCTGCTCGCGCTGCACGCGGCCACGCTGGTCGATGTTGCCCACCACGCCGACGATGCCGCCGAGCGGGAACGCGCCGATACGCTGGTGAGCTTCCTGACCCCGATCTCCAAGGCCTGCCAGACCGAATGGGGGATCGAGAACACCTACAACGCCCTGCAGTGCTTCGGCGGCCACGGCTACATCCGCGAGCACGGCATGGAGCAGCTTGCCCGCGATGCGCGCATCACCACCCTGTACGAAGGCACCACCGGCATCCAGGCGCTGGACCTGATCGGGCGCAAGACCGCGTCCAGCCAGGGCGCGGGCCTGAAGCTGATGCTGGCCGAGATCGAGGCGTTCGCCAAGGCCAATGAGGGCGACGCGGCGCTGGCCGAGTTCATCACCCCGCTCCGCGCCAAGGCCGACGAGTGGGGCTCGCTGACCCTGGCCACCCTGCAGCGCGCGGCCGGCAACCCCGACGAGCTGGGCGCGGCCAGCTTCGACTACCTGTTCTACTCGGGCTACGTGGTGCTGGCCTACTGGTGGGCGCGCAGCGTCGCCGCCGCCGACGCCTCCGCCCAGAGCGAGGCGTTCAAGCAGGCCAAGCGCGAGACCGCGCGTTTCTACTTCGCCCGTGTGCTGCCGCGCACGCTCAGCCACGCGGCGGCCATCCAGGCCGGGGCGGAATCGCTGATGGCGATGGACGACGCGCGGTTCGGGGCCTGACTGTGCAGGGCCGGTGCCGACCGACCGTCGGCCCGGCCCGGCGCGCACCTCCGTTGCGCGCCTATACACAATTCGTAATGATTCGGGTATAAGCTGTTTTCCCGATGGAGACAGACACTACACGCTTGGGTCTGATCGATACCGGAGCCTCGTCCGCCCCGGTCGCCGAAGCATCGCCCATCGCCACGCTGCACCGGCCCGGCTCGGTCCGCCTGTTGTCGCTGGATGCCCACGGGCGGGTGCTGGACTGGATCACCTGGCAGGATGCGGCCTGCCTTTACGCCCGTGATGCCGTCGCCTGGACCCTCGGCGACCCCTGCGTGCACATCCACGGTGGCATCAGCCGCGATACCGGCCTGCGCAGCGGCATGGACCTGCACCCGATCATCGCCGCGCGCGGCCATGCGCGCTCGCGCGCGCTGGACCCCACCCCGAACCTGTCCAACCCGGCGCTGTTCGCGCGCGATTCGCACCTGTGCCTGTACTGCGGGCAGCAGTTCAATCGCCCGCAATTGACCCGCGACCACGTCATGCCGATTTCCAAGGGCGGCCTGGACGTCTGGGAGAACGTGGTCAGCGCCTGCTTCCACTGCAATTCGCGCAAGAGCAACCGGACCCCGCAGCAGGCCGGCATGCCCCTGCTGGCGGTGCCGTACCGGCCGAGCTGGATCGAGCACATGATCCTCTCCAACCGCAATATTCTGGCCGACCAGATGGCCTTCCTGCGCGCACAGCTGCCCAAGCGCTCCAAACTGGCGGCCTGAACCGCGGCAGACTGACGCAGGCACCCTCACCATTTGGTCACCGACGTGGCGGTTTGCTTGCCCCACCCCGGTTTGGGGGCGAAAATAGGCGCTTGAGAAGAAGCGCGATAAAAATGATCGATTCCGCACGCTATCCCCGCCTCGCGCGCATCCAGTCACCGGATGATCTGCGCAGGTTCGAAGAATCCGAACTGCCCGCCATTGCCGACGAGTTGCGCGCGTACCTGATCGAATCGGTCGGCAAGAGCGGCGGCCACTTCGGCGCAGGCCTGGGCGTGATCGAACTGACTGTCGCGCTTCACTATCTGTACCAGACGCCGGTCGACCAGCTGGTGTGGGACGTGGGGCACCAGACCTACCCGCACAAGATCCTGACCGGCCGCCGCGACCAGATCCACACCGTCAAGCAGAAGGACGGCGTGGCGCCGTTCCCCAAGCGCGAAGAAAGCGAATTCGACACCTTCGGCGTCGGTCATTCCTCGACCTCGATCTCGGCCGCGCTCGGCATGGCCATCGCCCGCCAGCGCGAAGGCGACGACCGCAAGGTAGTGGCGGTGATCGGCGACGGCGCGATGACCGCCGGCATGGCCTATGAGGCGCTGAACCACGCCGGCGGCATGGAGACCGAGCCGAACCTGCTGGTGATCCTCAACGACAACAACATGTCGATCTCCGAGGCCGTCGGCGGACTGACCAAGATGCTCGGCCGCGCCACCGGCAGCCGCACGCTCAATGCGCTGCGCGAGGGTGGCAAGAAGATTCTCGGCGACAAGAAGAACAACCCCACCGCGCGCTTCGTCAAGCGCTGGGAAGAGCACTGGAAAGGCATGTTCGTGCCGTCCACGTTCTTCGAGGAAATGGGCTTCCACTACACCGGGCCGATCGACGGCCACGACATTCCGGCGCTGGTGGCCACGCTGAAGACGCTCCGGAGCCTCAAGGGTCTGAAGCTGCTGCACGTGATGACCACCAAGGGCAAGGGCTACGAACGCGCCGAAGGCGACCAGATCGGCTACCACGCCGTGGGTCCGTTCGATCCGGACAAGGGCCTGATCGCCAAGGGCGGCGCCAAGAAGCCGACCTATACCGACGTCTTCAGCGACTGGCTGTGCGATGCCGCCGCCGCCGAACCGCGCCTGCTCGGCATCACCCCGGCGATGCGCGAAGGGTCCGGCCTGGTGCGTTTCAGCAAGGAGTACCCGGAGCGCTACTTCGACGTGGCCATCGCCGAGCAGCATGCCGTCACCCTCGCCGCCGGCATGGCCACCCAGGGCGCCAAACCCGTCGTGGCGATCTACTCCACGTTCCTGCAGCGCGCGTACGACCAGCTGGTCCATGACGTGGCCGTCCAGCAGCTGGACGTGCTGTTCGCGATCGACCGCGCCGGCGTGGTCGGCCCGGATGGCGCCACGCACGCCGGCAACCTGGACCTGAGCTTCCTGCGCTGCGTGCCCCACATGGTGGTGATGGCGCCGTCGGACGAAGCCGAATGCCGCCAGATGCTGACCACCGGCCTGCGCTACCCCGGCCCGGCCGCTGTGCGCTACCCGCGCGGCAGCGGCACCGGCGTGGCGGCCGGGACCGACCTGTCCACACTGGAGATCGGCAAGGCCGAGGTACGCGTGCCCGGCAGTCGTGTTGCCCTGCTCGCATTCGGCAGCACCCTGCCGGCGGCCGAGGAAGTGGGCCGCGAACTCGGCCTGACGGTCGTCAACATGCGCTTCATCAAGCCGCTCGACCGCGACCTGCTGCTGGAGCTGGCGCAGCGCCATGACGGCTTTGTGACCCTCGAGGACAACGTCGTGGCCGGCGGCGCCGGCTCCGGCGTGGCCGAACTGCTCAATGCCGAGGACGTGCTGCGGCCGTTCCTGCACCTGGGCCTGCCCGACAGCTTCCAGCACCACGCCAGCCGCGAGGATCTGCTGGCCGAAGCCGGTATCGATGCCGCCGGCATCCGTGCCGCCGTGCTCAAGCGCTGGCCGACCCTGGCCACCCTCGGCCAGCCGCTCAGCGCGGCAGGCTGAGTCCCGCCGCGCGTGCCGGGCGTTGCCCGGTACCGCGCGCTCAGCCGTAGCTCACAGCTTCCACGCAGGCACCGCTGGCTTCCACACGCACCGCGCTGCGCTGGCCGGTATCGGCGTGGTGGAGGCGCGCCAACGCGTCGGCGAAATCAAAGGCGATGGCACTGTTGCGGAAACGCAGCCCGTCGGGCTTGTCCGGGTGGACCACGCGCCACAGGCGCTCGTCCAGTTGCAGGCGGATCAACATGCGTTGCTCTCTCCTTGAGGCGGCATATCGGGCCAGAGCGTGACCGCGGCCAGCGTGGCGCGGTCACTCTGGCGCGTCGGGGCCGCATTCGGCCCACGACGCGCACAGTAATCCATCGAAACTGTGATCTGTATCAGATTTTTCTGACGCCCGAGGCACGGGGCCCGGGTGGAATCAGTTGACCAGGAACTGGCCGCGGCAACCGCCGGTCACCCACACGCCATTGCGGTCCCAACCCCACGTCTGCCCCTCGATGCACGCCGTGCCCGAGGTCTGGCGTACCAGCCGCACATCGCGGCGGATAGTGACGTTGCAGCGGCGATCGCGACGGTCCTTGGAGTCGCAGCTGATGATCTCGCCACGGCCGCCGCCGTTGTTCCAGCCGCCGCCGCCATTCCAGTGGCCACCGCCATGCGAGGGACGCCCACGCTCGGCGATGAACTCCGCACGGCAGCCCCGGGTCACCCACACGCCATTGCGTGCCTGGCCCCAGGTCTCGCCTTCGATGCACGGCGAGCCGGAAATCTGCCGCACCAGCCGCGCGCGGCCGTCCAGCGGACACTGCTGGGTGCGGTTCTTGTTCGACTCGCAGCGCACCGGGCCACTGTTGTAGCCGTCGTCATAGCGCTCGTACTGCTGCGCGTGCGCGGTGGCGCCCAGCACCAGCATCGAGGGCAGCAACGCCCACAGCCATCGCTGCTTTCCCTGCCTCATCCCATTGCTCCTCATGCCTGCCTCGAAACCGTGTGTGGTGGTGGCGAACAGGATGTGGCAAAGCGGCCGTAGGCGACATAGGCCGGAAGTCGTCGATTTCATGCCCTATTTAGGTAACCGACGCCTGCCTGACTGACGCACGTGAGGTGCTGTCACGTCTGCCACTGCAGACCATCACCTCCAGCATGCGCTGCGGCGGCGGCGTGTGGAACAGCCGTCGATGGCGCAGACCCGGCGCGGCTGGAGCGCGATCAGCGGATCCGACGCTTCCCGGACCCGCATCGGCCACGTCCCCAGCGTATCCAGCGGACGCCGCGGGCACTGCGGCGGCTGGCGCTGGCACGGGGAACCCTCCGCCCGCGGGCGCGGTTACCCGTAACGCACCGCTTCCACTGCCGCGTCCTGCACTTCCACGCGCACGGCGCTGGCGCCGCCGGTACTGGCGTGATGCTCGCGCGCCATCGCATCGGCGAAATCAAACGCCACTGCACCATTCGGGAAATCGATGGCGTCCGGGCGCGACGGATGAACAACGCGCCATTGGCGCTCCTGGCATTGCACGGTGATCAACATGATGGGCATTCCTATCGTTTCCGTGGCGGGGGCACGCGGCGACCCTCCAGTTCCCTGGAACCGGTGGCACACGCGGGGGCATCGGGAGAGCGTCCAGCTCTCGGGAACCACGATAGATCGCCCCTTCCGTTTGGAACATCGGAATAGTCTGAATTTTCGACTCCGACCGGCCGGCGTGATCCGGCCAGCCGCTCAGTCCGGCGTGCCCAGGAACGCGAACGGTGCCGACGGCCGGAACTGCGGCAGCGCGTCGCCGGCGAACACATTGCGCTGGTCCGGTCCAAGGTCCAGCGTGAGAACCCTGCCGGTCGCCCGCGAGAAGTCGATCCTGTTGAGGTCCACCCAGAAGGTGTTCGGCGTCAGCGCGGATTCGAAGAAGTACAGCCGGCGCTTGTGGTCGGCCACGGTACGCCAGCGCGTGGATGAAATGTTCGGTTCGCCCGGCGTGGCGATGCCGTAGGGCACCGAGACGTTGCGGATCACGCTGAACACGCTGGCCAGCGCGACCACCGGGTCCTCGCTTTTGGGAATGGCGTTGACGTAGAACGACGCGCGCGCGAACCGGTCGGCCGATCGGTTCGTTCCCGGCAGCATCACCGTGCCGCCGATCTGCTGCCAGTAGCTGTTGAGCGCCAGCTGCTGTTCGAACACCGGCGAGTTGGTCATCACCTGGTAGGCCCGGTCATGGTGGATGACCTGGCGGCCGCCGATGTACTCGACGATGGCACTGTCGCCGGTGGCATCGGACATGGACAGGTGCAGCGTGGCCAGGCGTGCTTCGCCGGGCACCGCATCGGTGACGATCGAGAACGGCTCGCGCTCCAGCGCGGCGACCGCCTCGGCCACGGTAGCGAAATTGTCGAGTACATACTGCGCCCACAGCGAGATCGCCAGGCCCGGCTTGCCGCTGCGCTGCTGCGGATACTCCGATTCGACCAGCCACAGCAGGTTCGCCGACAGGCCGGCCTCGTTGAGGCCGTCGGTGGTGGAGATGTCATAGCCGCTGGCAATCACGCTGCCGTAGCGCGAGGTCCAGCGGATCGAATTGCGCCCGGCCTGTCCCTCGCGTGCGATACCCTGCGGAAACACCCACAGGTTGGTGGCGACGTCGGTCTTCCAGTCCATCGAGCGGGCGGTGATCACGTCCTGGTTGTCGCCCAGATACACCAGGCGGGTGCAGGCCTGCGCCGGTGGCGGCACGCACGCGGCGGCAAGCGCAATCAGGGCCCAACGCACGGCGGAAACAGGCATCATGCGGATTCTCCCGGGGCAACGCGCGGGGCTGTGCGGATGCCAGCCTCCCTGCCGTGCCCGGGCCATCACACCCAAGCGGTGGTGATGGACAGGTGAACCCCAGGCGCATCGGCGCCAGGTGAGGACGCCGTCAGGATCGCGGGCCCGCAGGGCGTTACCCTGCGGCCATCGCCCCCCGGACACCGCCCCGATGAGGACTGCCCTGTCGCTTCTGTTGTCCTGCGGCCTGCTGGCCGCCTGCTCGCCCGCGGTGCCGTCAGCGCCGCCCTCGCCCCCTGTTGTCGGCGGCGACCGCGACAGCCACGGCTGCATCGGCTCGGCCGGCTATCGCTGGTGCGCGCGCAGCGGCCAGTGCGAGCGGCCGTGGGAGCTGGCCAAGGCACAAGGCCTGGACAACACGCCTGCGGCGATCGACGCCTACTGCGCCAGCCCGGCAGCGAAAACGCCGCAACCGCTTAGCGGTCACGGCCTACGGCTCAATCGCCCTTGTTCTTGCCGCTGAAGTCCAGCGGCTGGTCACTGCCGCGCTTCTCGCTGGACCACACCTGGATGCTGTCGCGGCACCGGCTTTCGCGCCGGGCCACCTGGTCGGGCAGTTCCTTGACCAGCGGCGAGTCCTCGCACTGCGGCGGGCCGGCAACGTCATCGGTGGTCGCACAGGCTGACAGCGACAGCGACAGCACGGCGGCAACGGCCGCAGTACGTACACACAGGGACAGATTCATGCAGCCTCGCCAGGAAAGGGGGAACCCGACCGATTCTTCGCCCCCACGCCGGGCGCTTCGCCTGCCATAGGTCATGGCAGCGCGCTGTCCAGCGGCAGCCGCATGCGGAACCGCGCGCCGCCGGTGGCCGCCTCCACCACGGCGATGGTGCCGCCGTGGCGATGCACGATCTCGCGTGCCAGGTGCAGGCCCAGACCGCTGCCGCTGCCGCTGGGACGCAGCCGGTGGAACGGTTCGAAGATCGATTCACGCTCGGCCAGCGGCACCCCGGGGCCGTCATCGCTGACACACAGCTCGGCGGCGGGGTCCAGCGCGATCTCGATGGTGCCGCGGCCGCCGCCATGCGCGATGGCGTTCTGCACCAGGCTGGCCACCACGCGGTGCAGCGCATGCGGGTCGCCACGGACCCACACCGGCTGCGACGGCGCGTCCACCGAGAACGCATAGCCGGCGTCGACCACCAGCGGCGCCACGTCGCCGGCCACGTCGCCGGTCAGTGCGGCCAGGTCCACCCGCTGCGACTGGCTGGCATGGTGGTCCAGGCGCTGCAGGTCCAACAGCTGTTCGGTGATGTTGCCCAGCCGGCTCAGGTCCAGCTGCAGGCGTGCGCGCTCGGCACCTGCGGGCAGGTTGGCGATGCGCGTGGCCAGAATCGCAATCGGCATGCGCAGTTCGTGCGCGGCGCCGGCCAGGAAACGGTCCTGCGCGTCGTAGCTTTCGCCGATCCGCCGCACGGCTGCGTTGAAGGCGTCCACCAGCGGGTAGATCTCGGCCGGCACCGCACGCGTGTCCAGCCCGGTGCCGCGCTCGGTGACCTGGATCGCGGCGGCCTGCGCGGCCACGCGGTTCACCCCGCGCAGCGAACGATGGATCACCCAGGGCGCGGCCACCAGCGTGATCACGATCAGCGGGCCGGCGATCCAGCCCCCGAGATAGCGCATCACCACCAGCATCTGCCGCCACAATCCGTGCTGCGGCATGCCGCCCATCATCACGTGCACGCGGTCGTCGCCATGTTCGCCCACCATCACCCGCACGGCGAGTTCATCGCCACGGGTGCGGGTGCGGACGTCGGTGGGTTCTATGTGCTGAAGCTGCTGCACCAGCGACCGGTAGACCGGCGGCACGGTGCCGTGGGTCAAGCGCCGTCCCTGCTCATCGGCGGCCACGAACCAGAAGCCCGCCGGGCGATCACGGCTCACCGCATTCACCGCCACCCAGTCCACGCGCAGCGCGTCGTCGTGGACCTGGATCGCATCGGCCAGGGTCTGGCTCAGGTTCCAGTCGATGTAGGCCGCGCTGCGGTCGCCGTACGCCAGCACCAGCGCGCCCAGTGCGATGACCACCATCGTGATCTGGATCAGGCAGATCTTCCAGGCCAGGCTGAAGGACAGCGAGCCGGGCTTGAGGAACTTCATGACGCCTCCTTCAACAGATAGCCGATGCCGCGCATCACGTGCACCTCCACGCGCGCATCGGCTTCGGCCAGTGCCTTGCGCAGCTTGGACACGTGCGCGTCCAGCGCGTTGGACTGGATCGCATCGTCGAAGCCGTACACCGCTTCGAGCAGCGCCGCGCGCGCCACCGTGCGTCCCTGGCGCAGCGCCAGCGCTTCAAGCACCAGCAACTGCCGTCGCGGCAGCGCGAGCAGTACACCGTCCACGCTGGCCTGGCGCGCCACGAAATCAAACTGCAGCCGCCCCAGCGCCAGTTCAGGCAATGCGATCTGCGAGGGCCGCCGCGAGATCGCACGGATGCGCGCCAGCAGCTCCTCGACCGCGAACGGCTTGGTCAGGTAATCGTCCGCACCGACGTCCAGCCCGGTCACCCGGTCGGCGACCGATCCGCGCGCGGTCAGCATGATCACCGGCAGGTTGGCGATCAGTCCGCGCGCCACCTGCACGAAGCCGGCACCGTCGCCATCGGGCAGTTGCCGGTCCAGCAGCAGGATCTGGTGCACGCCGGCGCGCAGCGCTTCGGCGGCCTGGGCCATGCTGCCCACCACGTCCACGACCATGCCGTGCCGGCCCAGGCTCACCTGGATGGCGCCGGCCATTTCCGGGTCGTCTTCGAGCAGGAGGATGCGCATGCGGGATACGGGGGGCGAGCGGGGGGCTCGATGGTACCGCGCGATCCAGCGCAACGTTCCGACAATGTAGGCCGTCCATCCTGTCCGCTGATCCTCCCCCGCGACAGGTACATGCAGCTCCGTCTTCCCGCTCTCCCGCGTCATCCGGCCGCCACCCTGCTGGCACTGCTGCCCTTGGTGGCCGTTCCCGCCGCCCAGGCCGGGGACACCGCCCCGGCTCCCAAACGCACCAGCGTCGGAGTGGCCGTGGTGGCCCTGAAGTCGCCCTACGCCGGCTACGACACCGATACCATCCCCGCGCCGCTGATCAGCTATGAAGGCAGATCGTTCTACTTCCGCGGCGGCGCGGTGGGCTACCGCCTGGTCAATCAGGGTGGCACGGAGCTGTCGGCCACGCTGTCGCCGTACATGATGCGCTTCAAGCACCGCGACACCGACAACCCGCAGCTGCGTAAGCTCTCCAACCGCAGCCTGTCCGGCATGGCCGGTCTGGCCTGGCGCCACAGCGCCGACTGGGGCGTGGTGCAGGCCAGCGCCGAGGCCGAGGTCACCGGCCACGGCGGTGGCGTCGCTGCCGATGCGCGCTACAGCTACCCGCTGCCGGTGGGCAAGGTGCGGCTGATTCCGGGCGTGGGCGTCAACTACGCCAGCAGCAAACTCAACGATTACTACTTCGGTGTCAGCCAAGCCGAAGCGCTGCGCAGCGGCCTGGCCCGCTACGAGGCCGGCAGCGGCGCGTCGCCGTACATGGATGTCACCGTGGTGATGCCGCTGGGCACGCACTGGACCGGCACCGCCTCGCTGCGCCGCAGCCGGCTGTCCGATGCGGTGCGCGACAGCCCGATGACGCGCGGCGACCACATGGATTCGGCCGCCGTCTCCCTCAGTTACGGCTTCTGACCATGCCCGGGGGACCCGTACGTCGTATCACCGGACGCGCTCTGCAGATCGAGCCGGACCGCCGCGCCGTCATTGAATGGATTCTCTATTCCCCCGCCCGCCACGGAGTCGACCGATGAACCCGAACAGCAAGATCACGCATGCGCCCCACCCGGGCGTACCCGTTCCCGCGACGGAGGCCAGCGCGGCCGCGGTGTTGCGCTTCGACGACGCCGTGCGCCAACGCATGGCCATCGACCCGATGGCCTACGGCCGCTTCTCGCGCGCCTACATCGCCACGCTGCTGGACGCGTCGCGCTCGGCGGCCACCGGCGCGCACACCCGCTGCGTTGACCCGGACTGGATCAGCGCCCGCCGTCGCTGGCTGCACGAGCGCCTGCAGCAGCATCCCGAAGAAGGCCGCGCCCCGCGCCTGATCGCGGCCCGCTACGCCGCCGACGGCGTATGGCTGCAAAGCGCCTGCACGGGACGGCCCGCCGCCGGCGACACCGACCGCGTCCTGCACGCCCTGATGGCAATGACGCGACCGGCACACTGAGCGAGGCGGCCGCATCGCCGCCGCGCCCTGCACATCCGCGCGCGGCCGGAGTGTGCATACTCCCGGCCGTGTCCGCCGCCGGCGGACGGTCCGTGGTTCCGCTGCCTGTCCGGGAGTTGTCGATGCGCCTGCCTGTTGCTGCATGCCTGCTGTTGTTCGCCGCCACCGCCCATGCCCAAGGCAGCGACGACACGCAACCGCCGTCCTTCGATCGTCCGGGTATCGGCTTCTCCACCGACACCGTGCCGCGTGGCGCGCTCGCGCTGGAACTGGGCCTGCCCAGCCTGGCACGCGACCGCGACGCCGACGGCGTGCTGAGCACGCAGTACAGCAGCGACATCACCCTGCGCATGGGCCTGGCCGAACGGCTGGAGCTGCAGGCCTTCGCCACGCCGTGGAACCGGCTGCAGCTGCGTCCGCGCGGCGGCCCCACCCACACCGAACGCGGCGCAGGCGATGCCGGCCTGGCGCTCAAACTCGCCCTGCCCACCGGATCGGACCGGCACAGTGTGGCCCTGCTCGCCAGCAGCACCTTCGCCACCGGCGACCGCGACTTCTCCGAGGGCGGCACGCAGTACGCGCTGGGGGCGAGCTACGAATACACCTTCAACGACCGGTGGAGCGGCGCGCTGTACGCCAACGCAGTGCGCGGCGCGGGCGCGGACGAATTCACCTGGTCGCCCAGCCTCAGCGTGGCGCTCACCGACACGGTCAGCAGCTATGTCGAACTGGGCTTCACCGACAGCGACGGCGATCCCTCCACCGCCATCGCCGGTGCCGGCGTGACCTGGATGCTGCGCCCGCGCGTGCAGCTGGATGCCTCGTTCGATGTCGGCCTGGACAACGCCAGCCCCGATCTGCAGGCCGGGCTGGGTGTGTCGTTCTACTTCGACTAGGCAGGTTGGAACAGCGTGCAACGAAAAAGGGCCCGCACATCGCTGTGCAAGCCCTTGTTCTGATCGCCAACAATGGTCGGGACGGCCGGATTTGAACCGACGACCCTCTGCCCCCCAGGCAGATGCGCTACCAGGCTGCGCTACGCCCCGATGATGCTGGCAATGTCCCCGCCTTGCAGCGGGCCGACGAGTATAAACGATCCGATCGAAAAAGGGTTCAGCGGCGCAGCAATTGCAGCACTTCTTCCAGTTCCATCCGCGTCTGCCTGATGATCTGGTTGCTCAGTGCCGATTCGTCGCGCGCGCCGGCGCCTTCCAGGCGCAGCCGCGCGCCGCCGATCGTGTAGCCCTGTTCGTAGAGCAGGCCGCGGATCTGGCGCACCATCAGCACGTCGTGGCGCTGGTAGTAGCGACGGTTGCCGCGCCGCTTGGCCGGCTCGAGACTGGGAAACTCGGTTTCCCAGTAGCGCAGCACGTGCGGTTTGACATCGCACAGCTCGCTGACCTCACCGATGGTGAAGTAGCGCTTGGCCGGTATCGGCGGAAGTTCGCGGTTACTGCCCGGATCCAGCATATGCCTCCACCCTTTCCTTGAGCTTCTGGCCCGGACGGAAGGTGACCACCGTGCGGGCGGAAATAGGAATTTCCTCGCCGGTCTTGGGATTGCGACCCGGGCGCTGGTTCTTGCGCCGCAGGTCGAAATTGCCGAAGCCGGAGAGCTTCACCTGACGTCCCTGTTCCAATGCCTCTCGCAACACATCGAAGAACGCGTCGACAAATTCCTTGGCTTCACGCTTGTTCAGACCGACTTCGTCGAACAGCTTTTCGGCCATCTCAGCCTTGGTCAATGCCATTGCCTGCTACCCCCATGCTTCCCGCTCAACCACGGATCCGGGCGTGGTGTTCACGCTCCATGACAGTGACCGCCTCGGCCACTACCGAATCCACGTCGCGGTCCGTCAGAGTGCGCGACTTGTCCTGCAAAATCAAGCCCATAGCGAGACTCTTGAAGCCTGGCTCGACCCCCTGCCCGACGTACCGGTCGAACAGGATGACTTCCCGCAGCAGCGGCCCGACGGCCCGGCGCAGGGTTGCCTCCAGGTCCGTCCAGGCGGCCGCTTCGGGCACCAGGAAGGCCAGGTCGCGGCGCACCGAGGGGTAACGCGACAGCTCGTTGGCACGCGGCAGGGCGCGGGCGGCCAACGGCGCCAGGTCCAGCTCGAAGGCGTACACGTCCACGTCGATGTCCAGCGCCTTGGCCAGGCGCGGGTGGACCTGGCCGATCCAGCCCAGGTTGACGCCGTCGCGCAGCACCTCGGCTGACCGTGCCGGGTGGCCGTAGGGGCGCTGCGACGGCTGGAAGGTCAGTACCGCGCCACTGGCGGCGGCCAGCGACTCCAGGTCGCCCTTGAGGTCGTGGAAGTCCACCTTGCGCGAAGCGATGCCCCACTGCTGGGTATCGGCGTCGCCACAGATGGCCGCAGCCACGCGCTGGGTTTCCAGCGGTGCCGGCTGGCCCTCGCCGGCCTGGCGGTGGAAGACGCGGCCCAGCTCGAACAGGCGCACGCGGCCCAGCTGGCGGGCGGCATTGCGCCCCAGCGTGGCGACCAGGCCCGGCAGCAGCGACGGGCGCATCACGGCCAGTTCGGCCGACAGCGGGTTGGCCAGCGGCACCAGCGCCTCGGCGAGCTGCCACTGCGCGAGCAGGTTGGCGTCGACAAAGGCGTAATTGATGGTTTCCTGCAGGTCGCGGGCCACCAGCTGCCGGCGGGTGCTGAGGTCGTCCAGTCGGGTCTCACTGGGCATCGCCACGCGCGAGGCACCGCCCGGCAGCGTGGTCGGGATGCGCTCGTAGCCGTGAATACGGGCCAGTTCCTCGATCAGGTCTTCTTCAATGGCGATGTCGAAGCGACGGTTCGGCGCGGTGACCTGCCAGCCCTCGGCCGCGGCGGTCACGTCCATGCCCAGCGCGCGCAGGATCCGCTCCACGTCGGCATCGGCGATCTGGATGCCCAGCACACGGGCGATGCGCGCGCGGCGCAGGGTGATGGCAGCGGTTGCCGGCAGGTCGCCGGCATTGACGGCTTCGGTCACCGGTGCCGGCGTGCCGCCGGCCAGGTCCAGGATCAGACGGGTAGCGTACTCGACCGCCGTACGCGGCAACGCCGGGTCCACGCCCCGCTCAAAGCGGTGTCCGGCATCGGTATGCAGGCCCAGCTTGCGGCCGCGGCCCATGATGGCGGCCGGCGCGAAGTGCGCCGCCTCCAGGAACACGGCAGTGGTATCGTCGGTGACACGGGTATCGAAGCCGCCCATCAGGCCGGCCAGCGCGACCGGACGGTCCGCGTCGGTCACCACCAGGAAGCTGTCGTCCAGCGCGGCGTCGCGGCCGTCGAGCAGTTTCACGGATTCGCCGGCGCGCGAACGGCGCACGCCGATGCTGCCCTGCAGGGTGTCCAGGTCGTAGGCGTGCATCGGCTGGCCCAGTTCCAGCATCACGTACTGGGTGATGTCCACCAGCAGCGACACCGGCCGCACGCCGCTGCGGCGCAGGCGCTCGGCCATCCACAGCGGGGTTGCCGCGCGCGGGTTGACGCCTTCGATGACGCGGCCAACGAAACGCGGCGCCTCGGCGCCGGCCTGCAGCGCAATGGTCAGCTCACGGCTGCCCACGGCCGCGACCGGTGCGGCATCGAACGGCACCACTTCGCTGGCGCACGCGGCGGCCACGTCGAAGGCGATGCCGCGGATGCTGAAGCAGTCGGCGCGGTTGGGGGTCAGCTTGATCTCGATGCTGGCGTCGGGCAGGCCGAGGTACTCCACCAGCGACTGGCCGACCGGCGCATCGTCGGGCAGCTCGAACAGACCCGAGGCATCGCTGTCCAGGCCCAGTTCCCTGGCCGAGCACAGCATGCCGTTGGAGGCCACGCCACGCAGCTGCGCCGGCTTGATCTTCAGCTCGCCGATCTGCGCGCCAACCATCGCCAGCGGTGCAACCAGCCCGGCGCGCGCGTTCGGGGCACCGCAGACGATCTGCAGGTGCTCGCCCTGCCCTGCGTCGACCTGGCAGATCTGCAGGCGGTCGGCTTCCGGATGGCGTTCGGCGGACACGATCCGCGCCACTACCACATGCTGCAGGCCCTCGCCCAATGCATCGACCTCTTCCACTTCGAGGCCGATGGCGGTCAGCACCGCGCCGAGTTCATCGCGCGAAACGGTGGTCGGGACGTGGCTGCGCAGCCAGTTTTCAGAGAATTTCATGGTGTCACCCTGGTGGGCCGGCGCATGCGCCTGGCCGTAATTCAACAATCGTGGTGCCGGGCGCTGCCCGGCATGCCGTCATCAGGCGAATTGCTTCAGGAACCGCACATCGTTCTCGAAGAACGCGCGCAGGTCGTTGACCCCGTAGCGCAGCATCGCGAAACGCTCCACTCCCAGGCCGAACGCGAAGCCGGTGTAGCGCTCCGGATCGATGCCCACGTTGCGCAGCACGTTCGGGTGGACCATGCCGCAACCGAGCACTTCCAGCCAGCGGGTGCTGCCGTCGGGCTGCTGCCAGGCGATGTCCACTTCGGCGCCGGGTTCGACGAACGGGAAGTAGCTGGGGCGGAAGCGCATCTCGAAGTCGCGCTCGAAGAAGGCGCGCACGAACTCGGACAGCGTGCCCTTCAGGTCGGCGAAGGTGGAATGCTCGTCGACCAGCAGGCCTTCGACCTGGTGGAACATCGGCGAGTGGGTCTGGTCGCTGTCGCTGCGATAGACCTTGCCGGCGGCGATCATGCGCAGCGGCGGCGCGTGGTCGCCCATGTAGCGCACCTGCACACCGGAGGTATGCGTGCGCAGCAGGCGGCCATCGCCGAAATAGAAGGTGTCGTGCATCGCACGCGCCGGGTGGTGCGGCGGGAAGTTCAGGGCTTCGAAGTTGTGCCAGTCGTCTTCGATTTCCGGACCTTCGGACAGTTCATACCCGAGGCGGCCGAAGATCTCGGTGATGCGCTCCAGGGTACGGGTGACCGGATGCAGGCCACCACGTTCGTCGCGGCGCCCCGGCAGGGTGATGTCGATCGCTTCGGCGGCCAGGCGCGCGTCCAGCGCAGCGTCTTCCAGCACGGCCTTGCGTTCGCCCAGCGCGGTGTTCAGCGCGTCGCGGGCACGGTTGATCGCCTCACCGGCGGCCTTGCGCTCGTCGGCGGGCAGTGCGCCGAGCTGCTTGAGCTGGGCGGTGATGCTGCCGCTCTTGCCGAGCAGTGCCACGCGCAGGGCTTCCAGCGCGTCCGGGCTCTGGGCAGCAGCCACGTCGGCCAGCGCCTGGGTGGTCAGGGATTGGATGTCACTCATGGATAGCCGGAGCCTCGCGTCGGTATGCCATCGCGATGCGCGTCGGGCCGACCCCCGTCGCCACCGCTGTCGAGCGATGGCACCGGGAGGGCCATCGCCAACACAAAAAAGAATGGGGAAGGACTTGCGCCCTTCCCCATGCATTTGCCTTACCCACAGCCGTTGCGCGTGAACGGCAACGGCAGGGGAATGGACTTATGCCGCCAGTGCGCCCTTGGCCTTTTCGGCCAGTGCAGCAAAACCGGCTGCGTCGTGCACGGCGATGTCAGCCAGAACCTTGCGGTCCAGGGTGATGCCGGACTTGAGCAGGCCATTCATGAAACGGCTGTAGCTCAGGCCGTTGATGCGGGCAGCCGCGTTGATGCGGGTGATCCACAGCGAACGGAAATTGCGCTTCTTCTGCTTACGACCGATGTAGGCGTACTGCTGTGCCTTGATCACGGCCTGCTTGGCAACGCGGAAGACCTTGCGGCGAGCGTTGTAATAACCCTTCGCCAGGGTCAGGATTTTCTTGTGACGGCGACGCGCCTGTACGCCACGCTTTACTCGTGCCATGGGTCAGTCCTCAGAGGTAGGGAAGCATACGGTTCAAACGGCCTGCGTCTTCTGCACGAACATGGTTCGTCTGACGCAGATTGCGCTTCCGCTTGGTCGACTTCTTCGTGAGGATGTGGCTACGGTTGGCGTGGCCAGCCTTGAACTTGCCGGAGGCGGTCTTGCGGAAACGCTTGGCCGCCGCCCGGTTGGTCTTGATCTTGGGCATTGCAATGTCCTTGATGGTGTTTTGTCACTGACCAGGGCGGTGGCATTGCCACACTTTCCGTCCGTGCCCTTGCCTGCTTGTAAGCCCGGGATCCCCACTGGGAACCAGGCCGGTCCTGTTGCCGTTGAAAAGCGTGAAACCGTTCAAAACAGCACCCCCGCAATACGGGGCCGCCCATTATGCCCGCGCAGACAGGCACTTGCAACCGATTGATTGAACGGGCGTTTGGCGCGGGTGCGCGAACCTGAAGGGTGTGGACATCGCGGAGGGGGCGACATCCCGCCCTGTCTGCACAGAGCGGCTGAAGGCGCCGTTGGCGCCCCCTGCCTTTCACGCGAACCGACTCTGCCGGCAGCGGCGGCGGGTTCAGCCGGGCATGGCCCGGCGTCCACCCACGCGGTCGGGCGCAGGCCCGACAGCCGGTTACTTCTTCTTCGGCGCGATCATCATCACCATCTGCCGGCCTTCCAGGCGCGGACGGGACTCAATCACGATGTCCTCACCCAGATCGGCTTCGATCCGGTTGGCCATTTCGCGACCCAGTTCCTGATGGCTCATTTCACGACCACGGAAGCGGATGTTGACCTTGATCTTGTCGCCCTCTTCCAGGAACCCGCGCATCTTGCGCAGCTTGATCTGGTAGTCGCCTTCATCGGTGACCGGACGGAACTTCACTTCCTTGATCTCGACCTGCTTGGTCTTCTTCTTGGCCTCGTTGGCCTTCTTCTGCGCTTCGAACTTGAACTTGCCGAAGTCCATGATCTTGCACACCGGCGGATCAGCCTGCGGCTGAATCTCGACCAGGTCCAGACCTTCGTCTTCGGCCATCGACAGCGCTTCGTCACGCGTCAACACGCCAATCATTTCTCCGTCGCTGCCGATCACGCGTACGCGCGGCACCCGGATTTCCTGATTCTTGCGGTTCTGTTTGTTGTCAGGGGTACTGATATTGCAATCTCCCAGAGGAATCAAACCGGCCCTGAGCGGATCATCCGCAGGGCCGGGACTTTCTTACACGGACTGTTCTGCCTGCAACCGCTCGATGAAGGCCTGGACGGACATGCTGCCCAGATCTTCGCCAGAGCGCGTACGCACGGCCACGGCGCCATTTTCCTTCTCACGGTCGCCAACCACCAGCAGGTACGGGACCCGCTGCAGCGTATGCTCGCGAATCTTATAACCGATCTTCTCGTTGCGCAAATCGGCGTTTACCCGGAAGCCTTGATCTGCAAGGGTTTTCCGGACCTCGGACACGTATTCAGCCTGCGCATCGGTGATATTGGCCACCACCACCTGGATCGGGGCCAGCCAGGACGGGAAGGCACCGGCGTGGTGTTCGATCAGGATGCCGATGAAGCGCTCCATCGAGCCCACGATGGCCCGGTGCAGCATGACCGGGTGCTTCTTCTGGCTGTTTTCGTCCACGTACTCGGCGCCAAGGCGGCCGGGCATCATGAAATCGACCTGCATCGTGCCCAGCTGCCAGGTGCGGCCGATGGCGTCCTTGAGGTGGTACTCGATCTTCGGGCCATAGAAGGCGCCCTCACCCGGCAGTTCCTGCCATTCCACGCCGCAGCTGCCCAGCGCCGAGCGCAGCGCGCCCTCGGCCTTGTCCCAGGTGGCGTCATCACCGAGGCGCTTTTCCGGGCGCAGCGCGATCTTGATCTGGATGTCCTCGAAACCGAAGGTCGTGTACACCGCCAGCGCCTGCTGGTGGAACGCGGTCACTTCGGCTTCGATCTGCGACTCGGTGCAGAACACGTGGCCGTCGTCCTGGGTGAAACCACGCACGCGCAGGATGCCGTGCAGCGCGCCGGACGGCTCGTTGCGATGGCACGACCCGAACTCGCCGTAGCGGATCGGCAGGTCGCGGTAGCTGTGCAGGCCCTGGTTGAACACCTGGATGTGACCCGGGCAGTTCATCGGCTTGACCGCGTACGTGCGCTTCTCCGACTCGGTGAAGAACATGTTTTCCTGGTAGTTGTCCCAGTGGCCGGACTTCTGCCACAGCGAGACATCCAGGATCTGCGGGCAGCGCACTTCGCCATAGCCGCTGTCGCGGTACACCTTGCGCATGTGCTGCTCGACCACCTGCCACAGCGCCCAGCCCTTGGGGTGCCAGAACACCAGGCCCGGCGCCTCTTCCTGCAGGTGGAACAGTTCCTGCTGCCTGCCGATGCGGCGGTGATCGCGCATCTCGGCTTCCTCGATGCGCTTGATGTACGCCTCGAGCTGCTTCTTGTCGGCCCACGCGGTGCCGTAGATGCGCTGCAGCTGCTCGTTCTTGGCATCGCCGCGCCAGTACGCACCGGAAATGCGGGTCAGCTTGAAGGCCTTGAGGAAGCGCGTGTTCGGCACGTGCGGACCACGGCACATGTCCACGTATTCCTGGTGGTAGTACATGCCCATCGCCTGGATGTCATCGGACATGTCCTCGATCAGGCGCAGCTTGTAGTCCTCGCCACGCGCCTTGAAGATCTCGATGACCTCCGCACGCGGGGTCACCTTCTTGATCACGTCGTAGTCCTGCGCGATCAGCTCGCCCATGCGCTTTTCGATCGCGGCCATGTCCTCCGGCGTGAACGGGCGCTCGGCGTAGATGTCGTAGTAGAAGCCTTCGGCGATGACCGGGCCGATCACCATCTTGACGTCGGGGTAGAGCTGCTTGACCGCATGACCGACCAGGTGGGCACAGGAGTGGCGGATGATCTCCACCCCCTCCTCGTCCTTGGCGGTGATGATGCGCAGGCTGGCATCGTGGTCGATGACGTCGCTGGCATCGACCAGCACGCCATCCACCGAACCGGCGATGGTGGCCTTGGCCAGGCCGGCGCCGATCGACTGGGCGACGTCCATGACACTGACGGGGTTTTCGAACTCACGGCGGCTGCCGTCGGGGAGCGTGATGGCGATCATGAATAGGCTTTGGCTGGTGGGCCCGCCGCGCGGGCCGAAGGTACGGAATCAGGGGAATCGGCAATAAAAAAGCGCCACGAAGGCGCCTGCGTCAGGGGCCGTCGGGACGTTCAGCGGTGGGCGGTGGTAGTGCTCATGTCACACGCTAGACCGGCGCCGGGCGCGGGCCACCTTGTTGCCATCGATAGAGATGGCTTGATCTTAAACCAATCCGGGTCGCGATGCCGCTCCGCCTGCCCGGGCAGCGCCTGAACGTGGCGCTGTGGCGCCCGGAAACCGCAATGATTACCATGCGCGGATCGCCGTGCCACGTCCGGCGACGCCTCCCCCCAAGGATCCGCCATGACACTCGCCGTCCGCCGGGCCCGGCCTGCCCGGCCCCGTCTTCCGCGCCAGGGCTGGCCCGCCCCGCCGTCGTACCCGTGACAGGTACCGACTTCGCTGCGGCGCTGTACTGCGTGCTCGGTGGCATCGCCTCGGCGTTCTCCGCGCTGGCCTTCTACGCCGCCTCGCCACATTGCCGCTGGCCGCGCCTGCGACGCGCCGGCCGACTCGGCCGCCACATCGGCCTGGTGGCGTTTGCGACCGGGCTGTGGCTGTGGATGGGGCAGCTCGGGCTGGCCGCCGGCCTGTGCGTGACCTTGGCCGGCTGGATGCTTGCCGCGATGGCCCTGCCCTACCTGGCCGCGTGGACGCGCCCGTACGCCGCGGAGCGCGGCTGATGTGGCCGCGCGCCTTCGCCGCGCTGCTGGCCGGTTTCCTGGTCGCCGCGGCGGCCACCGGCCTGGTGGCCTGGCTGCCGCCCGGCCCCTGGGAACGGGCCGTGGTGCCGAGCCTGATCGCTTTCGTCCCGTTGTGGATGCTGGCGGCGGTGTGGGCCTTCAGCTTCCGCACCGGCCTGCGTGCATGGACCGGAATGGGGGTGGCTGCCGCTCTCGGTTTCGCGCTGTTGTGGCTGCTGCGCAGCACCCAGTGGGTGCAATGACGGAGTCCCGATGAAGTTCAGCTCGTTTACGCTCCGTACGTTCACCACGCTCCACACCTGGGTCGGCCTGGTGGCTGGCTTCGCGCTGTTCGTGGCCTTCTATGCCGGTGCCATCACCGTGTTCCACCACGACCTGCCGCTGTGGCAGGCGCCGCATGCGATGGAGCAACCGGCACAGACCCTGGACGATGCCCAGCACCTGCTCGACGGCGTCCTCGCGCGGCACCCGGAGGCGCGCCGGCACATCGGCATGACCTTCCCCGGCGCGGAAACCCCGCAGACCGTGGCGTACTGGCAGGACGCCAAGGGCACCTGGCTGTTCGCCTGGGCCGACCACGTGGACGGCAGCCCCACGCCGCCCCAGGCCGGGCTGGCCGAGCTGGTCAATGAGCTGCACTACACCCTGGGCCTGCCGGTGGCCGGAATCTACCTGATGGGCGTGGTCAGCCTGCTGTATGGCGTAGCGCTGCTGTCGGGGCTGGTCATCCACCTGCCTCGACTGGCCGGCGACCTGTTCGCGCTGCGCCCGGGCCGCAACCTCAAACAGATGTGGCAGGACGCGCACAACGTCATCGGTGTGCTCAGCCTGCCCTTCCACCTGCTGTTCGCGGTGACCGGCGCGCTGCTGTGCCTGATGTTCCTGCAGATGGCCGCGCTCAACCCGCTGGTCTACCAGGGCAAGCTGATGGCGGCGCTGCCGACGGCGATGGACACTGCCCCGATCCGTGCCGCCGCCGGCGAGCCGGTGCGACCGGGCAGCCTGGCCATGCTGCATGCGCGTGCGATCGCGGTGGCCACCGACCAGGGCCTGCCGCACTTCGAACCGGCATACCTGAAGCTGGCCAACGCCGGCGACGCCAACGCGGTCATCGAGATCACCGGCGAAGGCGGCGCCTCGCTCGGCCCGCTCGGCGCGGTGGCGATGGATGCCAACACCGGCCAAGTGCTGCACACGCAGTTGCCTGGCCGTCGCGATGCCAACCACGCCACGCTGGCCGCCGCGTACGCGCTGCACTTCGGCGAGTTCGGCAACGGCGCGGTGCCGTGGCTCTATTTCGCGCTCGGCCTGGGCGGCGCCTTCCTGTTCTATTCGGGCAACCTGCTGTGGATCGAATCGCGCCGCAAGCGTCGGCAGATCGAGCAGGGCCGCGCCCAGGTGAACATGGCACGGGCCACGGTCGGGATCTGCATCGGGCTGTGCGTGGCCATTTCGGCCGCGTTCGTCAGCGTCCAGCTGCTGGAACACCTGGCCCCGTCGTACGCGGACACCGGGATGCGCTGGACCTGCTTCCTGGTCTGGGGCGGCTGCGCCCTGTGGGCGGCCCTGCGGGCGCCGTCACGCGCCGCACAGGAGCTGCTCTGGGCGGCGGCGATGGTGACCGCACTGGTGCCGGTGGCCCACGGCGCCATGACCGGGCAATGGCTGTGGACCAGCGCGCTGCGCGGCTACTGGCCGTTGTTCTGGGTGGACGGTGTCGCCCTGGCAATGGCAGTGGGCTTTGCCGCGATGGCTCGCGCCACGCGACGCCGCGCCCACCACGGCGACCCCAACAGCGTGTGGGCCGATAACCGCAGGGCCACCGCGCGCGTCCCCTAGCCCATCACCGTTTGCTGCCGCGACCGTGTTTACCGTGCAGCGGTTCCTGCCCACCTGCGCAACGCCCATGACCGACCTGCACATCGACCGCCTCGACCATCTCGTACTGACCGTGGCCGACATTGATGCCACCTGCAGGTTCTACCAGCGCGTGCTGGGCATGCAGGTGGAAACCTTCGGCAGCGGGCGCACCGCACTGCGTTTTGGACTGCAGAAGATCAACCTGCACGCGCACGGGCGCGAGTTCGAACCGAAGGCCGTGCGCCCCACACCGGGGTCGGCAGACCTGTGCCTGATCACCTACGCCACGATCGATGAGATCCTCGCCCATCTGCACGCGCAGGACGTGCGCATCGAGGATGGCCCGGTGCAGCGCACCGGGGCCACCGGGCCGATCCTGTCGGTGTACTTCCGCGATCCGGACGGCAACCTGATCGAGGTATCGCGCTACCTGGCGTGAGGCAGGAACGGCGCGGCCATCGCCTGCAGCAGGCTGCCCTGCGGGTCGTCGCCGGTCAGCTCCCAGGTGAACACGCCGCGCAGCTGGCGATCCCTGGCGAACTCGGCGCGCAGGCCGATCGAGGTCGGATCTTCATAACTGATGAACACGCGCTCGGCGGCGTTGTACAGCCACGGCGACTGCGCTACCGGGTGCCAATGCCGCTGCCACCCGGGCTGATCGAGGAACGCGGTCTTGATGTGGCGCCAGTCGCCCGCGTCGAACGGGGCGCTGTACGGCTGGTACAGGCCGTCGCCGCTCTGCGTGGTGACCTGGAAGCCGCGCCCGTAGAACGGCACGCCGAGCACCAGCTTGTCGGCCGGTACGCCGTGCTGCTGGTAGTAGGCCACCGCCCCCTCGACGCTGTTCCAGCGCCGCAGCGCCGGGTCCAGCGGATCGGCCGGCACCTCGCGCAGCGGCGCGTTGAACGTGGAGACTCTGGAGAAGCCGGTGCCCATGTCATAGCTCATCAGCGTGATGAAATCGAGCGCCTGCCCGAGCGCCTTGAGCTCGTAGCTCAGGGCGGGATCGTACGGACCGTCGGTCTGCACGCGGCCGGCCGGCAGCGCAGCGGTCAGCAGCCGGTGCGGACCGTGGCCGCCGTCGAGCGCGTCGAGCTGGCGGCGGAATTCCTGCACCAGCAGGGTCATGTTGCGCCGGTCTTCGGGGCGGTCGGTGATCTCCACCGGGCCACCGGACACGGGAAACTCCCAGTCGATATCGACGCCATCGAAGCTGCCGCGGTGCTGCTGGAAAAACAACGCCACGCAGGAGCGCACGAACTGCTGCCGGCGTTCGGCGGTGAGCGCCGCGTCGGAGAAGCCGCCGGCATTCCAGCCGCCGATGGAGATCAGGGTGTGCAGTGTCGGATGTGCTCGCTTGAGCGTGGCCAGCGCCTTGAAGTGCCCATCGGCCTGCGCATCGACCACGCAGCGACCGTCCTCGATGCGGGCGAATGCATAGAACAGATGGGTCAGCGTATCGGCCGGAATGGACGCCACCGGATAGCGCTCCGCAGAATCGCCGGGATAGTAGGCTCCGATCACCTTCGGCAATGGGTCGGCGGCAGAGGCGGCGATCGGCAGGCAGCCGGCGATGAGCACAGCAAGTACAGCCACGGTCTGGCGGAACATGGGATCTCCCGGGTCGAAGGCCGGGCCACGTTAGCAGACACCACGCGCGGAACAGCCCCCTTGAACGCGATGTCCGGCAATCCCGTCCGGCGGACAGACCGCACGCCCGCGCCCAGGTCAGCGCAAGGTCGGGACCGGACATGTCGACAGCGCACAATGCCATGCGATGGCATGCGCGACCGACGGGCGCAGCGGCTACAGTGCGCATGAATACCAACGACATGCCGACGCATGACCGACATCGCCGACACCACCGACACCTCACTTTCCACACCGGACAACGACACCCTCGCGGCGCTCGAAGCGGAGGCCTACGCCGCGTTCGACGCTGGCCACCTGCAGCGGGCCAGCGACCTGTTCGGTGACCTCAGCGGGCATGCCCCGCACGTGCCGTACCTGCATTACATGCGCGGCCTGGCGCACAAGTATCTGCGCGACTGGCCCGCCTCGCTGCAGCACAACCTGCGCGCGCAGACCCTGCAGGACGCGTTCGACCAGGCCTCGGCCTGGAATGCAGGGATTGCCGCCACGGCATTGGGCGACTGGGCCGAAGCGCGCCGCCAGTGGGCGAAGTGCGGCATCAACGTACCGGACGGCGACGGTCCGATCGACACCGATTTCGGCATGATCTGCGTCCGGCTTGATCCGTGGGGCAGTGGTGAGACAGTGTTCGCGCGGCGCATCGACGTGGTGCGCGCGCGGGTGCTGAGCGTGCCATTCGGCAGCAGCGGGCATCGCCTGTTCGATATCGTCCTGCACGATGGTGCCAAGACCGGCGAGCGCGCGTTGAACGGCGGCACGGTGCCCGTGTTCAACGCGCTGCAGACCCTGCAGGCATCGGACCACGCCACCTTCGTGGCGTTCATCCGGTGTCCGTCAGCGGACGACATGGCGGCACTGGAGGACGCCCGGCTGCCCGGTATCGGCTATGTCGAGGACTGGAGTGCGTCGGTCCGGTCGCTGTGCCTGCGCTGCAGCTACGGCGTGCCGCACGCGCGGGACGCCCCGGCACCTCATGATGAGCGAGCCGCTGGCAACGACGATTGGCAGGTGGAGCGCAGCCTGGGTATCGGTGCACAGGGCAAGGCCGCGGTCGAGCGCCTGCTCGCCGACTGGGTCGCTGCGGGGCCCGGGCGCGTGATCGATGCGATCGAACGCCGCGAAGGCACCCCCAGCGCGCCTGCCGAAGGGCAGGTGTGGTGGTGCGATCCCACCGAGGTGGAACACGCCGGGGAAGACGACCTGGTCTAGGCGCGTCGACAGCACAGCGGACATAACGAAAAAGCGGGCCGAAGCCCGCTTTTTCGTTGTGCGAAGGTGTGAGGACCTGCGGTCCTCACGTTCCGCGAACGCGTGCGCCGATTACTCGGCCGCCACGCCCTCGCCTTCTTCGACGGCCTTCATCGACAGGCGGATACGGCCCTGCTTGTCGACTTCCAGCACCTTGACCTTGACCACATCGCCTTCCTTCAGCTTGTCGCCGACCTTCTCGACGCGCTCGCTGGAAATCTGCGACACGTGGACCAGGCCGTCCTTGCCCGGCAGGATGGTGACGAACGCACCGAAGTCCATGATCTTGGCGACCTTGCCTTCGTAGATGCGGCCCGGCTCGACGTCCGAGGTGATCTGCTCGATGCGCGACTTGGCAGCCTGCGCCGCGATCGCGTTCACCGAGGCGATGACGATGGTGCCGTCGTCCTGGATGTCGATCTGGGTGCCGGTTTCCTTGGTGATGGCCTGGATGGTGGAACCCCCCTTGCCGATCACTTCGCGGATCTTGTCCGGGTGGATCTTGATGGTCAGCAGACGCGGCGCATAGTCCGACAGCTCCTGACGCGGTGCGGTCAGGCCGTGGGCCATTTCACCGAGGATGTGCAGACGGCCAGCCTTTGCCTGCTGCAGTGCCTGCTTCATGATCTCTTCGGTGATGCCTTCGATCTTGATGTCCATCTGCAGGGCGGAGATGCCCTCAGCGGTACC
>NZ_JBMWDP010000039.1:0-39861 GCF_049545505.1 Stenotrophomonas sp. NPDC077421
AGCTTGATGATGTTGCCGATGTACTCCTCGGGCGTGAGCACGTTGGCACGGATGATCGGCTCGCGGATTTCCTCGACCTGGTTCACCGGCGGCAGCTTGGCCGGGTTGTCCATGTTGATGATCGAGCCGTCGGTCTTGAGCACTTCATAGACCACGGTCGGCGCGGTGCTGATCAGGTCCAGGTTGTACTCGCGCTCGAGGCGCTCCTGCACGATTTCCATGTGCAGCATCCCGAGGAAGCCGCAGCGGAAGCCGAAGCCCATCGCCTCGGAGCTTTCCGGCTCGAACCGCAGCGCGGCGTCGTTCAGGCGCAGCTTGTCCAGCGCTTCGCGCAGGTCCGGGTAGTCTTCGGCATCCACCGGGAACAGGCCGGCGAACACGCGCGGCTGCATTTCCTGGAAGCCCGGCAGCGGCTTGGGCGCCGGATCGGCCGCCAGGGTCAGGGTGTCGCCGACCGGCGCGCCGTGGACATCTTTGATGCTGGCGGTGACCCAGCCCACTTCACCGGCGCGCAGGGCTGGCAGCACCTTGCGCTTGGGCGTGAACACGCCGACGTTGTCGACCTGGTGGTTGCGGCCGGTGGACATCACCTGCAGCTTGTCGCCGGCCTTGATCTGGCCCTGCATCACACGCACCAGCGAGACCACGCCCAGGTAGTTGTCGAACCACGAGTCGATGATCAGCGCCTGCAGCTTGTCGGTATCGCGCGGCACCGGCGGCGGAATGCGATGCACGATCGCCTCCAGCACGTCCTGCACGTTCAGGCCGGTCTTGGCACTGACCGGCACCGCATCGGTGGCGTCGATGCCGATCACGGCCTCGATCTCGGCCTTGGCGCGCTCGATGTCGGCCGTAGGCAGGTCGATCTTGTTGATCACCGGCACCACTTCCAGCCCCTGCTCCACCGCGGTGTAGCAGTTGGCCACCGACTGCGCTTCCACGCCCTGGGCCGCATCGACCACCAGCAGCGCGCCTTCGCAGGCGGCCAGCGAGCGGCTGACTTCATAGGAGAAGTCGACATGCCCGGGGGTGTCGATGAAGTTCAGGTGGTAGGTCTGGCCGTCTTTGGCGACATACGGCAACGAGACCGACTGGGCCTTGATGGTGATGCCGCGCTCGCGCTCGATCGGATTGGAGTCGAGCACCTGCGCCTCCATCTCGCGGGCCTGGAGGCCACCGCAAAGCTGGATGATGCGATCGGCCAGCGTGGACTTGCCGTGGTCGACGTGGGCGATGATGGAGAAGTTGCGGATGTTCCGCATCGAATCAGAGGACATAGGTGGCGGCGGCGCGTCGCGTCGTCAGGATAACGACACATTATCGCATGGCCGGCCGGCTCCCGCGTGGGCCTACGTCCGATTGTCGCCAATACCGGCCAGAAACGACCGGGCCCGCCGAAGCGGGCCCGGAAACGCAGCAGTGGCGGGGGTTACTGCCCCGTCTTGATCGCCACGAACGCGCTGTTGCCGGCGCCGGTGCGGACCAGCAGCATCACCACGTCACCCTTCTTGTAGCCCGACAGCTGGCGATCCAGTGCCGCCACGCTGCCGACCGGGGTACGCCCGACCTGCAGGATCACCATGCCCTGCGACAGCTGCGCGTCCCGCGCGGCCTGGCCGGTCACCCGGGTGATGCGCACGCCTTCACCGGACTCCAGGCCCAGCTGCTTGCGCTGGGCCGCGGTCAGGTCGATCACCTCCAGGCCCAGCAGGGCGTTGGCACCGGTCTGCGGCGTGGCCGCGTCGGCCGTCGCCGGACGGCTGCTGGCGCGCTCGGCGTCCTCGGCCAGTTCGGTCAGGGTGGCGGTGAGCTCGCGCTCCTTGCCATCGCGCACGACGCCCAGGCGCACCTTGCTGCCCGGCGGCAGCGCACCGATCGCCGGCGGCAGATCCGACCAGGCATTGACCATGCTGCCGTTGACGGAGCGGATGACGTCGCCGATTTCCACGCCGGCCTTGGCCGCCGCACTGCCGGGCACGATCTGGTTGACCAGCGCACCACGGCTGTCGGGCAGGCCCAGGCCCTGCGCCTTCAACCCGTCGATCGGCTCGACCACGGCCCCCAGCTGGCCACGGCTCACCCGGCCGGAGGTCTTGATCTGCTCGACAGCGCCCATCGCCAGGTCGATCGGGATCGCGAAGCTGATGCCCATGTAGCCGCCCGAGGCGGAGAAGATCTGCGAGTTGATGCCGACCACTTCACCGCGGGTGTTGAGCAGCGGGCCGCCCGAATTGCCCTGGTTGATCGCCACGTCGGTCTGGATGAACGGCACGTAGCGCTGGTCCGGACCGCCGGTGCTGCGGCCGACCGCGCTGACCACGCCGGCCGTGACCGAGTGGTCCAGGCCGAACGGCGAGCCGATCGCAACCACCCACTGACCCGGCTTGAGCGTATTGGAATCGCCCACCCGCACGGTCGGCAGGTTCCTGGCGTCGATCTTGAGCAGGGCCACATCGTACTGCTGGTCGCTGCCGATCACCTTGGCGGTGAACTCGCGGCGGTCGCCCAGCTTGACCTTCACTTCACTGGCATCGGCGACCACGTGGTAGTTGGTCAGCACATAGCCGTCGGCCGAGATGATGAAGCCCGAGCCCATGCCACGCCCGCGGGGGGCCTCGCCCTGCCCGCCCGGCTGGCCGGGCATCTGGAAGTCGGGACCGAAGAAGCGGCGGAAGAATTCGGGCATGTCCTCATCGCCGGGGCCCATCGCACGGGCCGCGCGGTTGTTGCGCACGATGGTGGTCTCGACGTTGACCACGCCGGGCCCGACCTGTTCGACCAGGTGGGTGAAGTCCGGCAGTCCGCTGACCAGCTGCGGGGCCGGCGCGCGCGGCGCCGCGGCCGGGGCCGCGGCGACCGGCGCGGTCGGGGACGGCGACTGGGCACATGCCCCGAGGGGAAGAGTCAGGGACAGGGCCAGCAGGGACAGAGCCTGCTTACGCATGCGAGGGGTCATCAGACGCGAGCCTCCGGGTCAGGAAGAAAGGGAGAGGGACGCTGCGGCCGTAAGGCCGCAGCGCGAACATCGGGATGCCACGCGGCTCAGTCGCGATGGCTGCGGCTGGCCGGCACGGCCGGTTCGGCCTCCTGCAGGCGCGGCTCGAAGGGATAGAACGCGGCGCGTGGCTCCTGCGTGGAGAAGCTGGCATTGAGTGCACCGCCACCGGCCGGGGCCAGTGTGGAGCGTGGCCAGGGCTTGGCCTGCAGACTGCCGACGTCACCGAAGGGATAGGCGCGCGCGGCCGCAGCCGGCACTACCGGCAGGGGGCTGGCGGCGACAGCGCGCTGCGGCTCGGCACTGCGCTCAAGCGCACCGCGCGCGGCCTGCTGGGTACGGGTGGCGCTGTTGCGGCGCGCGGCCGCCACGTCCTGTCGGCGGCTGGCCGCCGCGACCGCAGCGGCGGGCGCGGCGGCCACGGCCAGGGCGGCATCGGCCGGGGCGACCGGGGCGGCGGGCGGCGCCGGCGGCAGCTCGGCCTGGCTGGCGATCACCGTGGTCGGCGCGGGCAGCGGGGTCTCGCCGGGCAGCTGCTCGCGGGTCATGAACATGGCCACCGCCGCCACCGACGCGGCCAGGGCAGCGCCGCCGCCCCACCGACGCCAGCCGCTGCGACGCACCGTGGCCGGCGCGGCAGCCGGCTGCGGCTGCGGTCGCGGCTCGGCAGCCACCGCCACGCGGATGCGCTCGGCGAACGCCTGCGGCGCCGGCGCGCAGGCCTGCCCACGCAGCACATCGCCCAGCATCTGCCAGCGTTCGTGACAGCCGGACAGCGCCTCGTCGTGTTCCAGCCGGCGCAGCATGAAGCGCGCCTCATCGGCCGACAGTTCGCCGTCGATCAGCGCCGACAGCTGCTGCCGGTTGTGGGCATCGAGTTTGTCCGGCGGGGTGCCGGCGTTTCCAGGGGTAGGCATCTTGGGGGTCATACGCGGCTCTTCTCGCGGGTGGCGCTGCCGATATCCAGCAGCGGCCGAAGTTCAGTGTCGATGGCTTCGCGGGCACGGAAAATCCGCGACCGCACGGTGCCGATCGGGCACCCCATCTTCTGCGCGATTTCCTCGTAACTCATGCCATCCACCTCGCGCAGGGTGATGGCCGAACGCAGTTCCTCCGGCAATGCCGCCACCGCCTTCATCACCGTCTGTTCCAGCTCCTGGCGCATCAGTTCGCGCTCGGGCGTGTCGGTGTCGCGCAGGCGGGTGCCGCTGTCGTACTGCTCGGCGTCCCCGATGTCGATGTCATCGGTGGGCGGGCGGCGGTTGTGGGCGGCGAGATGGTTTTTGGCAGTGTTCACGGCGATCCGGTGCAACCAGGTATAGAACTGGGCGTCGCCACGGAAACTGCCGATCGCGCGATACGCGCGGACGAAAGTGTCCTGGGCCACGTCCTGACATTCACTCCAGTCGGCGATGTAGCGCCCGATCAGGGCGACGATCCGGTGCTGGTACTTGCGCACCAGGACATCGAACGCCGCACTTTCGCCGCGCTGCACGCGCCGGACCAGTTCCAGGTCCAGCTCCTGTGGTGTTTCAACCTCGGCCATTGGGGGCCGCACTCCTGTCAGCCCAACCGACGTCGGGCAATGAGACTGCCAATCCCGGGAAAAGTTCAGCGACCGATCAACGACGCCGCACCAGCTTTTAACCACCGTTCCGTTAAGGTTTCCGATCCAGGCAGTGAACCGGCGGTCGTTCTCCCCCCAGCTATAGGGATTTGACGGGGAGGAAACAACCTCTGGATCATAGCCCCCTTCTCCATACACAACCGGATGGAACGTCCCATGCTCTCAGGCTTCGATGGGCTCCGCTTCTCACATTGGCACCCGCAGATCCGTGACGATGGTGTCGTGGTGCTCAGCCTCGACCGCCAGGACAGCAGCGTCAACGCCATGTCGCAGGACGTGCTGCTGGAACTGGGCGACCTGATCGAGCGCATCGCCATCGACCCGCCCAAGGCGGTGGTCATCCAGTCGATCAAGGCGGCCGGCTTCATCGCCGGTGCGGACCTGAAGGAGTTCCAGGAGTTCGACCGGCGCGGTACCGTCAATGACGCGATCCGCCGCGGCCAGAGCACATACCAGAAGCTGGCCGAGCTGCCCTGCCCGACCGTGGCGGCGATCCACGGCCACTGCCTGGGCGGCGGCACCGAGCTGGCGCTGGCCTGCCGCTACCGGGTGGCCTCCAACGACCCCTCCACCCGGATCGGCCTGCCGGAAACCCAGTTGGGCATCTTCCCGGGCTGGGGCGGCAGTGCACGCCTGCCGCAGCTGGTGGGCGCGCCGGCGGCGATGGACATGATGCTGACCGGCCGCAACCTGTCGGCGTCGGCTGCGCGCAACATCGGTCTGGTCGACAAGGTGGTGGCACCGGCCGTGCTGCTCGATACCGCCGTGGCGCTGGCGCTGACCGGCACGACCCGCCCGTTCAAGCAGCGCGCGACCGCCTGGGCGACCAACACCTGGCTGGCACGCAGGCTGCTGGCCCCGCAGATGGCCAAGCAGGTCGCGCGCAAGGCCCGCAAGGAGCACTACCCGGCGCCCTACGCGCTGATCAACACCTGGGCGCGCGCCGGCGGCAGCCCGATCCAGACCCGCCTGGATGCCGAACGCCGAGCTGTGGTCAAACTGGCCAGCACCCCGACCGCGCGCAACCTGATCCGCATCTACTTCCTGACCGAGCGGCTGAAGGCGCTGGGCGGCAAGGACCACGGCATCACCCATGTGCACGTGGTGGGCGCCGGCGTGATGGGCGGCGACATCGCCGCCTGGTCGGCCTACAAGGGCTTCAACGTGACCCTGCAGGACCGCGAACAGCGTTTCATCGACCCGGCGATGGAACGCGCGCAGGCGCTGTTCGCCAGGAAGGTGAAGGACGAGAGCAAGCGCCCGGCCGTGGCCGCGCGGCTCAAGGCCGACCTGGCCGGCGACGGCGTGGCCGTGGCCGACCTGGTGATCGAAGCGATCATCGAAGATGCCGACGCCAAGCGCAGCCTGTACCAGACGCTCGAGCCGACGATGAAGGCCGACGCACTGCTGACCACCAACACATCCTCCATTCCGTTGGTGGAACTGCGCGACCACATCCAGCGCCCGGCCCAGTTCGCCGGCCTGCACTACTTCAACCCGGTGGCGCAGATGCCGCTGGTGGAGATCATCCACCACGACGGCATGGCCCCGGAAACCGAGCGCCGGCTGGCGTCGTTCTGCAAGGCGCTGGGCAAGTTCCCGGTGCCGGTGGCCGGCACGCCCGGCTTCCTGGTCAACCGCGTGCTGTTCCCGTACATGCTCGAAGCCGCCACCGCCTACGCCGAAGGCGTTCCCGGGCCGGTGCTGGACAAGGCGGCGGTGAAGTTCGGCATGCCGATGGGCCCGATCGAACTGCTCGACACCGTCGGTCTCGACGTGGCCGCCGGCGTGGGCAAGGAACTGGCACCGTTCCTGGGCCTGCAGATTCCCGCCGCCCTGCAGACCGTTGAACAGGGCAAGCGCGGCAAGAAGGATGGCCAGGGCCTGTACAAGTGGGAGAACGGCCGCGCGCAGAAGCCGGACGTGCCGGCGGGCTACGCAGTGCCTGCCGACCTTGAGGACCGCCTGATCCTGCCGCTGCTCAATGAAGCCGTGGCCTGCCTGCACGAAGGCGTGGTCGCCGACGCCGACCTGCTCGATGCGGGCGTGATCTTCGGCACCGGGTTCGCCCCGTTCCGCGGCGGCCCGATCCAGTACATCCGCGCCACCGGCGCCGATGTGCTGGTGGAACGCCTGAAGGCGCTGCAGCAGCGTTACGGCGACCGTTTCGCACCGCGCCCGGGCTGGGACGATGCGGTGCTGCGCGAGCCGGTGATCTGACGCACGCCGCACGATCAGGGGCCGCCGGATAGACCCCGGCGCTACGGATGCAGCAACGCCACCGCAAGGTGGCGTTGCTGTCTGCGCGTCAGACGGTCACGGGCCGCCGCACCACGGCCTTTGACCCGCCCAACGCAACACCCTGTTGCCCGCACGGGTCATGCGCCTGCCCCACCCGCATGCCATCCTTGCGTCTGTCCCCGCCAGCGAGATCGCCCGCATGACCACCATCATCGCCCCCCGCGTGCACGACATCGGCGGCCTGCAGGTGCGCCGCGCGGTGCCTACCCTGCAGGCACGCAGCGTCGGGCCGTTCGTGTTCGTCGACCAGATGGGCCCGGCCGTGCTCGGTGCCGGTACCGGCATCGATGTGCGCCCGCATCCGCATATCGGCCTGGCCACGGTCACCTTTCTGTGGTCCGGCGCCATCGGCCACCGCGACACGCTCGGCTCGGACCAGGTGATCCGTCCCGGCGACGTCAACTGGATGACCGCCGGCCGCGGCATCGCCCACTCCGAGCGCACCCCGCCGGTGGAGCGCGAACACGACCATCCGCTGCACGGCATGCAGACCTGGATCGCGCTGCCCAGGAGCGCCGAAGAAACCGACCCGGCCTTCCATCACCATGCCGCCGCCACCCTGCCCCAGCAGCGCCGCAACGGTGCCTGGCTGCGCGTGATCGCCGGGCGTGCGTACGGCGAGGAGTCGCCGGTGAAGGTGTTCAGCGACACCCTCAACGTGGCCATCGACCTGGACCCGGACGGTGAGATCGATCTGGATACCGGCCACGTGGAGCGCTCGCTGTACATCCTCGAAGGCGAGGCGCAGCTGGACGGCGTGGACGTGCCGGCCCAGCACCTGATCCTGCCCGAACCGGGCGCACGCGGCCGCCTGCGCGCCAAGACCCCGGTCAAGGCGATGCTGATGGGCGGCGAACCGCTGGATGGCCCGCGCCACCTGTGGTGGAACTTCGTCTCCAGTTCCAAGGAGCGCCTGGAGCAGGCCAAGCACGACTGGGAAGCCGGCGCCTTCGGCACCATTCCCGGCGACGACAAAGAGTTCATTCCCCTGCCGCAGGCCTGACCCTGCCGTTCGTCGGCACGTTGACGCCACACTCACACCGATGAACATCGATTCAGCTACGGTCTGCCTGCCCATCCCGGGCAGACCGCGTGGAGACATCGATGAGCATGGGCAAGCGACTTGCGGCCGAGTTCCTCGGCACGTTCTGGCTGGTGCTGGGTGGTTGTGGAAGTGCGGTACTGGCGGCCACGTTCGGCGGTGACGGCAATCCCCTCGGCATCGGGTTTCTCGGCGTGGCGCTGGCCTTCGGCCTGACCGTGCTGACCGGGGCCTATGCGTTCGGCCATGTGTCCGGCGCGCACTTCAACCCGGCCGTCAGCATCGGCCTCTGGGCCGGCGGCCGCTTTCCGGCGCGCGACCTGGTGCCTTACATCGTCGCCCAGGTGCTCGGTGGCCTGCTGGCGGGCGTCATTCTGCTGCAGATCGCCTCGGGCGCACCCGGCTTCGCCATCGATGGCAGCCAGGCCGGTGCATTCGCCAGCAACGGGTACGGTGCACTGTCGCCTGGCGGGTACAGCGTGGCGGCCGCCTTCCTGTGCGAGGTGGTGCTGACGGCGGTGTTCCTGATCGTGATCATGGGGTCCACGCATGGCCGGGCACCGGCCGGGTTCGCCCCGATCGCGATCGGCCTGGCGTTGACGCTGATCCACCTGATCAGCATTCCGGTCACCAATACCTCGGTGAACCCGGCGCGATCCACTGCAGTGGCGTTCTTCGCCGGCAGTGGCGCGGTCGGGCAGCTGTGGCTGTTCTGGTTGGCACCGGTACTGGGCGGCCTGATCGGCGGCGTGGCCTGCAAATGGATCGGCGCCGAGCCGCGCTGAGCCGGGCGACGGGCAGGCCGCCACGGGCTGCCCGACAGCGCATGCCGCACTGCGGATTCACATTCATTTGAAACTGATATTTGTAGATCGAATCACATTCCGCTACCGTCCGAATCACCAGTCCGTCACCTGACGGCTGGCGCCTCCGGGACGCGCATGGGGATATGCGCAGCCATCGGCCTGGGTTTCCGCGGCCACCGGATCGCGCCTGCCTGACGCGGACCCGGCCATTCCGACCCTGGGGGAAAGCATGAACGTCCTGCGCGCCGCTGTATGCCTGAGCCTGTTGTCGTCCGCCGCCGTGGCATGGGCGCAATCGCCGTCCGAGTGTCCTTCGCTGCCTGCCGGCAGCGGCCTGCAATGGCATCAGCAGGCACAGTCCGACTTCATGCTGTGCAAGGCCAGCACCGCCGATGGACGCGAGGTGCTGAGCCTGATTCTCAGTGCGCGCGATCCCGCGCTCACCCTGACCCGTACGCTGCGCCAGGAAAAAGGCGGTTTCGCCGGCGAGTCGATGTACTGGTACCAGCCGGACCTGGGCGGCCAGAAACCGCCGGGCTACGACACCCGCCGCGTGGCGGTGGTGAAGTTCGACAAGAACCGCTATGCGCAGATCGCGCTGTATGCCGACAACGCGCAGGAACTGGGCACGCTGCAGTCGCTCACCCAAGGCATGAACCTGACGCCGACGGCGGTTGCCGCGGGGCGCTGACGGTGCAGCAGCCGCCGAGCCAGGCTCGGCGTCACCGTCCGCTTCCGGGTGTCAGGAGCTCAGAAACGGCCTTCCTGGAAGTCCACAAAGGCCTGCATCAGCTCCTGGCGGGTGTTCATCACGAACGGCCCGTGGCGCATCACCGGCTCACGCAGCGGCCGGCCCGCCACCAGGATCAGCCGCGCGCCGTCGGCACCGGCCTGGAGGTCCAGGCGCTCGCCGCCGCCGAGCACCGCCAGCTCCTGGCGTGCCACCGGCCGCGCATCCTCGCCCTGCCCGACCGTCAGCCCGCCTTCGAAGACGTACGCGAAGGCGCTGTGCCCATCCGGCAGATCGTACGACCAACCGGCACCGGCGCCGAGGGTGATGTCCAGGTACACCGGATCGGTCGCCGGCTGGACGATCGGCCCGGTCACGTCGCCGACCTGCCCGGCGATCACCTTCACCTGCACGCCGTCGGCCGGCTGCGCCACCGGAATGCGCTCGGGCGCGAACTCCTGGTACTTCGGGTCGGTCATCTTGTCGCGCGCCGGCAGGTTCACCCACAGCTGGAAGCCGCGCATCTGGCCGGATTCCTGTTCGGGCATTTCCGAATGCACCACGCCGCGCCCGGCGGTCATCCATTGCACGCTGCCGGGAGTCAGCAGCCCCTCGTTGCCGTGGTTGTCCTTGTGCCGCATGCGTCCATCGAGCATATAGGTCACGGTCTCGAAGCCACGGTGCGGGTGGCTCGGGAAGCCGGCGATGTAGTCCTCGGCGCGATCGGTGCCGAATTCATCCAGCAGCAGGAACGGATCCAGGTCGGGCAGCGACGGCCCGCCGATCACGCGCGTCAGGCGCACGCCGGCGCCATCGGAGGTGGCCATGCCACGGATGGTGCGCAGCACGCGCACGGGGTTGGGGCTGCTCATGTCGACTCCGACGGGTGGGGACGGGATACAACATGGGCGCCGCGCCCGCTGCCGCCAACCGCCACGCCCGCAACCGATTGTTCCAGTGGTGGCGTGCGCCCACCGTGCAGGCCGCGCGCATGACCGCTGCCGCTGTCCGCATCCCCACGCCGCCCGCGTTGCGACCTACGACCAAAGTACTAGCGGCACGCCCCCGTCTTCGCATTGACCCTGTCGGTGCCAAGGCGGACTCTTACGATGTTCTCCAGGGAGACGCACACTCATGAAAGGTTTTTCCAAGCTGGGCTGGGCGGCGCTCGCGCTGCTCGGCGCATTCTGTCTTGGCACCGTCGCGCTGCGCCGGGGCGAACACATCAATGCCTTGTGGATCGTGGTCGCCGCGGTCTCCATCTATCTCATCGCGTACCGCTTCTACAGCCTGTTCATCGCCGACAAGGTAATGCAGCTCGACCCGACCCGGGCGACACCGGCGGTGATCAACAACGATGGCCTGGACTACGTCCCGACCAACAAGCACGTGCTGTTCGGCCACCACTTCGCCGCCATCGCCGGCGCCGGCCCCCTGGTCGGCCCGGTGCTGGCCGCGCAGATGGGCTACCTGCCGGGTCTGTTGTGGCTGGTGGTCGGCGTGGTTCTGGCCGGCGCGGTGCAGGATTTCATGATCCTGTTCCTTTCCAGTCGCCGCAACGGCCGTTCGCTGGGTGACCTGGTGCGTGAGGAAATGGGCCAGGTGCCCGGCACCATCGCCCTGTTCGGCGCGTTCCTGATCATGATCATCATCCTGGCCGTGCTGGCGATGGTGGTGGTCAAGGCGCTGGCGGAAAGCCCCTGGGGCATGTTCACGGTGATCGCCACGATGCCCATCGCGATCCTGATGGGCATCTACATGCGCTACATCCGCCCGGGCAAGATCGGCGAGATTTCCATCGTCGGCCTGATCCTGCTGCTGCTGGCCATCTGGTACGGCGGCAAGGTCGCGGCCGATCCGGTGTGGGGCCCGGCCTTCACCTTCACCGGCATCCAGATCACCTGGATGCTGATCGGCTACGGCTTCGTCGCCTCGGTGCTGCCGGTGTGGCTGCTGCTGGCCCCGCGCGACTATCTGTCCACCTTCCTGAAGATCGGCACCATCGTGGCGCTGGCGATCGGCATCCTGATCGTCATGCCCGAACTGAAGATGCCGGCGCTGACCCAGTTCGCGGCCAGCGGCGACGGCCCGGTCTGGAAGGGCGGCATGTTCCCGTTCCTGTTCATCACCATCGCCTGCGGCGCGGTCTCCGGCTTCCATGCGCTGATTGCCTCGGGCACCACGCCCAAGCTGCTCGCCAATGAACGCCACATGCGCTACATCGGCTACGGCGGCATGCTGATGGAATCGTTCGTGGCGGTGATGGCACTGGTGGCCGCGTCGATCATCGATCCGGGCATCTACTTCGCGATGAACAGCCCGGCGGCGGTGATCGGTGCCGATGCGGTATCGGCGGCGCACTACATCACCAACACGTGGGGCTTCACGATCACGCCGGAGCAGCTGCAGGCCACTGCGGCGGCCATCGGCGAACCGACCATCCTGCACCGCGCCGGTGGCGCGCCAACGCTGGCCGTGGGCATCGCGCAGATCCTGCATGAAGCCATCCCCAGCGGCAGCAACGCGATGATGGCGTTCTGGTACCACTTCGCGATCCTGTTCGAGGCGCTGTTCATCCTCACCGCAGTGGATGCCGGTACGCGTGCGGGCCGCTTCATGCTGCAGGACCTGCTGGGCAACTTCATCCCCGCACTGAAGAAGACCGAGTCCTGGACGGCCAACATCATCGCCACCGGCGGCTGCGTGGCGCTGTGGGGCTACCTGCTCTACACCGGCGTGGTCGATCCGTTCGGCGGCATCCAGACCCTGTGGCCGCTGTTCGGCATCTCCAACCAGATGCTGGCCGGCATCGCGTTGATGCTGGGCACGGTGGTGCTGTTCAAGATGAAGCGCGACCGCTTCGCCTGGGTCACGGCCGTGCCGGCGGTATGGCTGCTGATCTGCACCACCTACGCCGGGCTGATCAAGATATTCGACAGCAATCCGGCCCAGGGCTTCCTCGCCCAGGCGCACAAGTACCAGGACGCGATCGCCACCGGCACCATCACCGCACCGGCCAAGACCATCGGGCAGATGAACCAGATCGTGGTCAACGCCTACGTCAATACCGGCCTGACCGTGCTGTTCCTGTTCGTGGTGTTCTCGATCCTGGTCTACGCGATCAAGACGATCGTGCAGGCGCGCCGTTCGCCGGTGCGTACCGACAAGGAAACCCCGTACGTGGCGCTGCAGCCGCACCAGATGGCGGACCTGTGATGAGTACCGAACTGGTTCCCGTCGGCCAGTACCAGGCGCACCGCCGGCTGTGGCGGCGCCTGGTGCAGACCGCACGGCTGTGCTGCGGCATTCCCGACTACGACAACTACGTGCGGCACGTGCTGGAGAATCACCCGGACCGCGAACCGATGGACTACAAGACCTTCTTCCGCGAGCGGCAGGAGGCCCGCTACGGCGGGAGGAACGGCGGTCGCTGCTGCTGAAAGGCTCCGAACGGCTGACCTGTCCGCCACAGGCTGACACCTGTGGCGGACGATACACCCGCCTTCAGGCGGCCATAGACGCCCGATGCACTGCATCGGGCGTCTGCATTTCAGGCGATAAGTGCCCCCTCTGAGGTTGACTTAGAGTGGACATGAGTCCTCTTCATGTGGACTGGCTGTCAACGGATCAAAGTTACCAGCGCGCGCCTGAGAGCGGGGTGGTTTTCCACGACCGCAACCAGATCCATGCCTGGATTCCCACCGCCAGCCCCAAATAGGAAGTACTCAAGAGCTTCGCCTTCTTCTGAACTAGAAGTCGTAACCACTTCAAGCCTGTCGTTGAGCTCCAGCACTGCATCAAGAGCGTCCTCCAGTGCATCCGAAAATTGGCCAACGCAACAAACCTCTTTGCAGCCCAGACGAACTGCCTCGAGCGCAAAACTCAAAGACGACTCGACCTCCGAAGCCATGAAAGCAGGAAGCAACAACGCACAATTCTTAACATTGATGCCATTTTCGATCCGCTTAAAGGATTCGAAATCGCACAGAAAAACTCTGCGATATCCAAAATTCATCATCATGATCAGGGCGTCGGCGGGGGAGGCGAAGGAGGATTCTTGTACCTTTCAATACTACCTCTGAATGCCTTTATCTCCCGTTCAAGATGCTGGATTCGTCGCTGCTGTTGCCGAGCAATCGTCTCCGGCGGAAGCTTCTGCCCAGTACGCCGCGCAGTTGGCGACGAAGAAAGATAACATCAGCACCGGACTCTAAACCCGCCCACTACTCAAGCCGGGGGGACGTCGGCTCCCCCTTGGGACTGAGCCCCACCATTACTTTCAATAAGGCGCTGCTCGCGTCCAGCGATTGCATCAGGATTTGAAGAGTTCTTGCCCACCGTGGCAGGACGGTACCCATCTGCAGTTTTGGCTTGATGATCTGGCTGAGCTGTACGCTTTGCCACCTGCTGCTCAGGCGTCCCTGTTCCGCTCGTTCTCCCTGAGTATGTTGGCTTGACCGGATGGTCGCTGCATATGCGACGCTTGTGACCGACGAGCAGCGCGCCATCGGCTCGGGGGTATGGACGTTCCATCCCGAGTAATGCTCGAAGGTCCCCCCACGTAAGGAATGTCGATGTCCCAGTCGCCCATCGGCAGGTTGGGAATCCCTTCGCCTGGCACCGCATACTTCCGCCCCAGCGCCACAGGCAAGTTGTTGTTGCCCGGAATGGAGACGTCGCTGACGGCGAAACTGAGCTCGCCCGTATAAAGGTTTACGGCGTCGCCAAAGAGCTGCGGCCCTTCAGCCGTGATGTGCTCGCGCGATTTGATCAGCTTGGAGTATTCCTCCCAAGGCTGCGCGGCCCAGACTGGCTGCGTGAGGAGTACGAAGGCGCACAGCAGGGTCCGAGCCGCCGCCCGAAGGAGAGGCTTCATAGGATGTGATTCCTTTCTGACCTTCCACGGCCTACCCACTCATTGAATTGAGTCGGACAGCCCCCTGTTACCGATGTGTCGTGCTGCTGTCGGCTCCCCAGTCGAACAGCATCGGGTCTGTATCACGGGTAGGCGAGCTTCACAATCTCGGAAGGACGTCGGTCGGGGCGTCCGCAACAAGACCAAGGTGTTCAAGCGCGTCGCCCGGCAGCACCGGGACGACGCGCTTTTTTCTCCTGAAAGTCCGGGCAGCCCTCCCCGGCGCTGGGTGAAGGGCCGGTTTCGTCCCTTACCCCCCGGCCATCCATTTCAGGATCAGACCGGTCACATAGGCCAGGCCGGTACCGGTGGCATAGCCCACCGTGCCGAGCAGCACGCCCACCGGTGCCAGCGACGGATGGAACGCCGCGGCGACCACCGGGGCCGATGCGGCGGCGCCGATGTTGCCCTGCGAACCAATGGCGAAGAAGAACAGCGGCGCGCGCACCAGCTTGGCGACGATCCACAGCACCAGGATGTGGGTGAGCATCCAGATCACACCCAGGGCAAACAGCCACGGGCGGTCCAGCAGCGACAGCAGGTCCATCTGCATGCCGATGCAGGCGATCAGGAAGTACAGGAACACCGTGCCCAGGCGCGAAGCGCCGGCCGCTTCGAGTCGGCGCGCACGGGTGAAGCTCAGACCCAGGCCGAGCGCGGTGGACAGCAGCACCACCCACACGAACGGGCTGTCCAGGCTGAACTGGCTGGCCCAGCTGACGTTCTCCTTGAACCAGCCGCTGAGCGGCGCGGCAATCGCATGGGCCAGACCCACGCCGCCCAGCGCCACGCCGACAATCACCATCAGGTCGGTCAGGCTGGGAATGCGCGCGTTCTGCGCCTCGTAGGCGGAGATGCGTTCTTTCATCTCGTCGATGGCGCGGGTGTCGGCGCCGTTGCGGATGTCGATCTGCTTGGCGCGATTGGCCAGGAACAGCAGGATGGCCATCCACAGGCTGGCACAGGCCACATCAACCACCGCGAACTGGCCGAAGGTAGTGGCGTCGGTGCCGAACACTTCGCGCATCGCCACCATGTTGGCGCCGCCGCCGATCCAACTGCCGGCCAACGCCGCCATGCCCGTCCAGGTATCGCCGGCCACCGTTTCGGGGTGGATCCAGGACATCACCTGGAACGACACGATCGCGCCGAGCATGATGCCAAGCGTGCCGGCGCAGAACACCAGCAGCAGCTTGGGACCGAGCTTGATCACCCCCTTGATGTCGATCGACAACGTGAGCAGCACCAGCGCGGCCGGCAGCAGGACGTCACGGGCGATCGGGTTGTACAGCGTGGTGTTGTGCCCGTCGATCAGACCGGCGGTGTTGTAGATGGCCGGGATGAAGTAGCACAGCAGCAGCGCCGGGACCCAGGCGAAGATTTTTTTCAGGAGCGGGGTCGGGCCGCTGGCAGCCCAGAAAACAAGGGCCAGGGTGGCGGCAATCAGGCCGAGGCCGACGATGTCGCTGGTGATCAGGGCAGTACTGGGTTCGGTCGGCATGACGCCATCCTCTGTCGATCGAAGGGATAAAAAAAGCGCCGCATGTAGCGGCGCGTAGTGAGCTTAACATTGTCTTCACGACGGGCCGTGCCGCGGCGCAGCGTGGCCCGGGACGATCACGACGTCGGCCAATCCGGCAGCGACGCGCCCAGATCGAGAATCACCCGCGTCCCGCGTGGCTCGCACGGCTCGATCTGCAGCGCCCAGCCAAGGTGCTCGCAGAGGCGGGCAATCAGCTCCAGCCCGATCCCGCTCTGCTCATTGCGGTAGCCGCGGGCCATGCGCGCGTGCACCGCGGCGATTTCTTCCGGACTCATGCCGTGCCCGGGATCCTGCAGCGTCACCACGGCCTGCGGCGAGACCTCGATGCGGATGGTGCCGCGCCCGCTGTTCTCGATCGCATTGCGCAGCAGGTTGCCGATCGCTGCCTGCACCACGCCGAGTGGCGCCACGATGTCCACCCGGGCCAGTCCACCGAGGTCGATGCGCAGGTCCTTGTCGCCCATCAGGTGGCGATGGTCTTCGATGATGTCCGGCACCAGCTGGTCCAGCGCGATGCGCTCGCCCAGCGCCGCCAGCCGGGCCGGATCGCGCGCCAGCACCAGCAGCAGCTGGATCAGCTGCTCCACGCCCTGCGCGGTGCGCCGCACCCGCTGCATCTGCTGCCGCGCCCGATCGGGCACGTCCGGCTCGCCCAGCGCGAGCTCGGCCGCGCCGGTGATCACCGCGATGGGCGTGCGCAGCTCATGGCTGGCGGTACTGATGAACACACGTTCGCGCTCGACGAACTGCTCGTTGCGCGCCAGGTAGTCGTTGAGCGCATTGGCGATGACATACAACTCCGAACTGCCGCGCGGATCCACTTCCACACGCTGCCCCGGCACGCCCGGACGCAGTTCATCGATGCGGCGCGCCAGCGAGCTGAGCGGGCGCACCAGGCGGCCCACGCCGAAGGACGCCATGAGCACGGTGACAATGATCATCACCACGCCGGCCAGCATCACCCAGCGCGTGGCGAACTGCTCCAGCTCGTGGAAGTCGTTGATGTCCAGCACCAGCGCGAGACGGCCCAGATGGGGCGTTTCGCGCACCATCACCGCGCTTTGCCGGCCGCCGACCATGACCCCGTCGTGCAGACCCGGATGCAGCGCGCGCAGGCTCTCCGGCGCGTCGCTGGCGTCATTGATGTAGAACAGGCGCAGGGTGTCCGAATCCTGCCAGCGGTAGTGCGGCTCGTGCTCGATGTGGTTGACGATGCTGTCCAGTTCGGAATTGAGCAGCGCGCGCCATGCTGAATGTTCGGCATGCTCGTGCACGTAGTTGCCCACGCTGAACACCGCCAGTGAGATCAGCGCCAGATACCCCAGCAGCCACCACACCATGCGCCGGTGCAACGGTGCCGGCCGGCGCGTGGCACTACGCCATCTCATCGCTGCTCCCTGCGGCGCTGACGCCGAGTCGATAGCCCACGCGCGGCAGGGTGTGGATCAGCTTCTGCTGGAACGGACCGTCGACGCTGCGGCGCAGTTCGTAGATGTGCGAGCGCAGCAGGTCGCCGTCGGGCAGTTCGTCGCCCCACAGCGCGAACTCCAGCTGCTGGCGGGTCACGGCGCCCGGGCTGGCACGCATCAGCACCTCCAGCAACTTGCGGCAGGCCGGGTACAGGTGCAGCGTCTTGCCGTCGCGCTGCGCTTCCAGCGTGGCCAGGTCCAGGCGCAGGTCCGCCACTTCCAGTGCCTTGCGCGGGTTGCGGCCGTTGGCACGCACCATCAGCGCTTCCAGCCGCACCTCCAGTTCGGGCAGGGCGAACGGCTTGGTCAGGTAGTCGTCCGCACCGGCCCGGAACCCGGCGATCTTGTCGGGCAGCTCGTCGCGGGCGGTGAGCATGATCACCGGCACTTCCGAGCCGTGGTCGGCGCGCAGCCGGCGCAGCACCTCCGGCCCCTCCATGCGCGGCAGCATCCAGTCCAGCACCAGCGCATCGTAGGGGTGGGTGACGGCCAGGTGCAGGCCGGTCACGCCATCGGGGGCCACATCGAGCACATGTCCCCGCGATTCGAAATAATCGAATAGATTGGCGACCAGCTGGCGGTTGTCTTCGATGACCAGAAGCCGCATGGGGATACTCGGTGTGAAGGATCACGGCATGGTAGCGGGAACCACGTCGGAATCCGGTCGCAATACGATGCATTTCGACGCTTTTCCCACGCTGTCGGGGAGACAGTGACTGTTTGTTGTAGGGTCCGCGGATGCACCACACCTCACGTTCGGCACGCCTCTGGCGTCCCTTGGCCTGCCTGGCCATGCTGCTGGCCCTGGCGGCCGGCATCGGCCTGCGCCAGCCCTCGCCCCCGGATGAACCGCGCTTCGTGCTGGCCGCCCGCGCAATGGTCGATACCGGGCAGTGGCTGCTGCCGCACCGGGGCAACGAGCTGTACGCCGAGAAGCCACCGGTGTTCATGTGGATGCAGGCCGCCAGTCACCAGGTGTTCGGCGGCTGGAACCTGGCCTTCCTGGTCCCGTCGCTGCTGGCGGCACTGCTGACGCTGTGGCTGACCTGGGACCTGACCCGGCGCCTGTGGAACCGCCGCGTCGCGTGGTGGGCCGTGCTCGCCTTGTTCAGCTGCCTGCAGTTCGGGCTGATGGCCAAACGCGCGCAGATCGATATGGTGCTGGTGGCGATGACCACCCTGGCCATGTGGGGTCTGCTGCGCCATCTGCTGGAAGGCCGCAACCTGACCGCACTGTGGATCGCCGGCATTGCCGCCGGCGTGGGCACGGTGACCAAGGGCGTGGGCTTTCTGCCGCTGCTGGTGCTGCTGCCGTGGGCGGTGTGGCGCTGGCGCGGCCGGGCGCTGGACCGGCCAGCCGTGCCGGCACGTACGCTGTGGTGGCTGCTGCCCGCCTTCCTGCTGGGCACGGCGGTGTGGCTGGCGCCCCTGGGCATCGCGCTGCTGAGCGACCCCGACCCGAGCCTGCACGCCTATGCGCGTGAGCTGCTGTTCAAGCAGACCGGCACCCGCTACGCCAATGCGTGGCACCACGTGCAGCCGGCCTGGTATTACCTGCAGGTGATGGCGACGTTGTGGCTGCCCGGCAGCCTGCTGCTGCCGGCCCTGCTGCCGGGCTGGTGGCGGCGCCTGAAGCGGCTGGACGGCCGCTACTGGCTGCTGCTGGGCTGGTGCCTGCTGGTGCTGGTGTTCTTCAGCGCCAGCCCGGGCAAGCGCGAGGTCTACATCTTCCCGATGCTGCCGCTGCTGTGCGTGGCCGCCGCGCCGCTGCTGCCCGGCCTGCTGCGCCGGGCCGGGGTGCGCTGGCTCCTGCTGGCCTACGTGGCGCTGCTGGCGGTGGGCGCGCTGTACATCGCCGTGGACCTGCACGGCGGCAGCCCGTGGGCGCACGCGCAACTGGCCCGGCGTGACATGCCCGACAGCCTGCTGCCGGTGCTGGGCAACTGGCTGCTCGGCTTCGGCGTGGTGCTGGCGGTTCTGGTGGTGTGGCTGCGCCAGCGCCGCGCCGGCCTGCTGGTGGTGGTCACCGCGGTCCTGCTCTGGAACCTGTATGGCTGGGGCCTGATGCCGACGCTGGACCCGTACAGCTCGGCCTCGGCGCTGATGCAGCGGGTCGGCCAGCGGATCGGACCGGACGCCGAACTGGGTCTGGTGGCCTGGCGCGAGCAGAACCTGCTGCAGGCCGATCGCAAGGCCGCCGTGTTCGGTTTCAAGCGGCCCTGGGACCAGCAGTGGCAGGACGCCGGCCCGTGGCTCGCGCAGGCGCCACAGACCCGCTGGGTGCTGGTGCTGGACGAGGCGATGAGCCCGTGCGTGGATCGTGCCCAGGTGATCGAGATCGGCAGCAGCAACCGCAACCGCTGGCAGCTGTTGCCGGGTACCGCGTGGCGCAGCGACTGCACCGCGCACCTGCCCAGTGATGCTGCCGACCCGGACACGGACTGAACCGATGACGCATCCGGCCGCCGTTTAACCCTGGGCCAACACTGCTCCGACCCCGCTCCGACACTGCGCTGATGACCATGACGCCGGATCATTCACCGGCTGCCGCGCCCATGTCCTCTGCGTTCCCCGCTTCCGTGCCGCACCCCCTCGCCGCCGCGCCCGCGGCGGTCGGATTCCTGCGCCGCCATCTGTGGTCCCCGCTGCTGGCCGCCCTGCTCGTCAGCGCGGTCCTGATGGGGGCCGGTGGCGACCAGTGGCTGGCCGACCAGTTCTATCGGCTGGAGGGCCAGCAATGGGCTCTGCAGAACGCGTGGGTCACCAGCCACCTGGTGCATCGCGGCGGCAAGTGGGCCAGCAGCCTGGCCGCGCTGATCGCGATCGTGGCGTGCTTCCACGCCTGGCGCCAACCGCGCCTGGCACGCTGGCGCTGGCCACTGCTGTACCTGGTGCTGGCGGTGGCGCTCGGCACGGGCGCGGTGTCGCTGCTGAAGTCATTGACCAACATGGATTGCCCGTGGGACCTGGCCCGCTACGGCGGCGCCCGCGAGTACATCGGCCTGTTCGCTTCACGGCCGCACGACATGGCGCGTGGCATCTGCTTTCCTGCCGGTCATTCCAGCGCCGGCTTCGCCTGGGTGGCGCTGTACTTCTTCGCGCTGATGGTCCGCCCGGCGTGGCGGTGGCGTGGTCTGTCGGTGGGACTGGTGGCCGGCGCGACATTCGGCCTGTCGCAGCAGCTGCGGGGCGCGCACTTTCTCTCGCACGACCTGTGGACTGTGACCACCTGCTGGATGGTGTCACTGGGACTCTACCTGGGTGTCCAGGCCATCGCCGCACGCCGCCACGCGCGCGGCACGCTGCAACTGCAAGGAGAGCGGGCATGAGTGCATCGGTGTCGCGCGCGCAGCGCTTTCCGGCCCTGTCACAGCTGCTGGCCTGGCGCCCGCAGTGGTCAACCGAGACCCTGATCGCGGCGACCAGCCTGTTCTTCGCAGTCGCCTGCAATGGCCTGTTCTGGCACAGCGCGATGGCCACCCACCCGGGCAGCCTGCGCTTCGCCCTGTCGCTGCTGTTGTTCCTGGTCGGCGCACACTGCCTGTTGATGGGACTGCTGGTCTGGCGCTGGAATGCCAAGGGGGTGGTCAGCGTGCTGCTGCTCTGCACGGCGCTGGCCGCGCACTACATGGGCAGCTACCACATCTATCTGGATGCGGACATGCTGCGCAACGTGCTGGCCACCGACCACAAGGAGAGCCGCGAGCTGATGACCCCGGCGATGCTGCCGCCTGTGCTGCTGCTGGCGGTGTTGCCGATGGTGGTGGTGTGGCGGGTGCAGCTGATCCGTCGCGGCTGGGGCCGCACGCTGCTGTGGCGCGCCGGTTTCCTGCTGCTGTCGGCGCTGGTGGCATTTGGCGGGGCCATGCTGTCGTTCCAGGAAATGTCGGCCCTGATGCGCAACCAGCGTGAAGTGCGCTACCTGGCCACGCCGGGCAACATTCTGCTCGGCCTGCCCAAGGCGCTGCGCGGCGACAACCCGATCCAGCGCGCGCCGAAGCTGCCGATCGGCACCGATGCCAAGGCCACACCGCGCGCGGCAGGCAGCCGGCCGCGGCTGCTGGTGATCGTGATGGGTGAAACCGCACGTGCGCAGAACTGGGGCCTCAACGGCTACGCCAGGCAGACCACACCGCAACTGGCGCAGACCAACGTCATCAACTTCCCGGACATGCATGCCTGCGGCACCAGCACCGAGGTATCGCTGCCCTGTCTGTTCTCGCCCTATGGCCGTCACGACTACGACGAAAAGAAGATCCGCGCGCACCAGTCGCTGCTGCATGTACTGGATCGCGCCGGCATCGGCGTGCTCTGGCGCGACAACCAGTCCGGCTGCAAGGGCGTCTGCGAGGGCCTGGAGATGCAGGCACTGGACGATGCCAGGCATCCGACCCTGTGCGCGAACGGCCGCTGCATGGACGAGATCCTGATCGACGACCTGGCGGCGCAGGTACGTGCCAGGCCGGGCGACCGGGTGGTGGTGCTGCACCAGCTGGGCAACCACGGGCCCAGCTACTACGAGCGCTACCCGGCGCGGTTCCGCCACTTCACGCCCACCTGCGACACGCCGGACCTGGGCAGGTGCAGCCGTGAGCAGATCACCAACAGCTACGACAACGCGCTGCTCTACACCGATCACCTGCTGTCGCGCACGATCGGTACGCTGCAGGGCATGGACGACTACGACACCGCGATGATCTACGTGTCCGATCATGGCGAGTCGCTGGGCGAGAAGGGCCTGTACCTGCATGGCGTGCCCTACGCGATCGCCCCGCAGGAGCAGACCCGGGTGCCGATGACGATGTGGTTCTCGCCCGGGTTCGCTGCCAATCGTGGGCTGGACCTGGCCTGCGTGCGCCGGCGCGCCACGGCCTACACCGATCATGACAACCTGTTTCCCTCGGTGCTGGGCCTGATGCAGGTCAGGACCACGCTGTATGAGCGGCAGCGGGATCTGTTTGCGGGGTGCGAGGCGTAACGCACGGCGCGGCCGGTCTGCCCCGGCAGGCAGAGCGCCCCGCGCAGTGGGCGTTGTTGCCCTGCCCCTTGCGGTGCGGCGGGCGCTTCACTAGCCTTCGCCGGTCTGTCACCACCCAAGGATGTCCCCGTGAACCACCGCCCGCTCCTGCTGGCCCTGGCTGTCGGTGCTGCCGCACTGACGCTGGCGGCCTGCCAGAAGGAACCGTCCCCGGCCGATTCGCCGGCGGCGGGTACCGCTACCCCGTCCGAGACCGCGGACCAGTTCGTCGCCCGGGTCAACGCCGAGTACAAGGCCATGTACCCGGAAATGACCTCGGCGCAATGGCTGTCCTCGACCTACATCAACGACGACTCCGAGCGGGTGGCGGCCAAGGCCAACGAGCGCTGGCTGACCGTGCTCAACGGCTGGATCACGCAGGCGGCGGCATTCGACGGCCAGCCGATGTCCGAGGACAGCAAGCGCGCCATCCACCTGCTCAAGCTGATGACCTCGATGCCGGCTCCGCGAGACCCGGCCAAGCTGGCCGAGCTGACCCGCATCGCCAGCCGCATGGAAGGCGCGTACGGCGCGGGCAAGTACTGCACCGACGACGCCGACCCGGCGAGCTGCCGCCAGCTGGGCGATCTGGAACAGGTACTGGCGCGCAGCCGCGACTACACCCTGCAGCTGGATGCCTGGCAGGGCTGGCACAGCACCACCAAGCCGATGCGTGCCGATTACCAGCGCTTCGTCGGTCTGGTCAACGAAGGCGCCAAGGAAATGGGCTTCGCCGATGCGGGCCAGATGTGGCGCAGCGGCTATGACATGCCGCCGGAGCAGATCGGCCCGGAAACCGACCGGCTGTGGGAGCAGGTCAAACCGATGTACGAGCAGCTGCACTGCTACGCCCGTACCAAGCTGGACACGACCTACGGCAAGGACAAGGCCGAAGTGGACGGCGGCCTGATCGCCGCGCACCTGCTCGGCAACATGTGGCAGCAGGACTGGTCCAACCTGTGGGACCAGCTGGAACCCTACCCGGGCGCGGGCAGCCTGGACATCACCGCGGCGCTGGAAAAGCAGTACCAGACCAACCTGAGCGGCGCGCTGGCCAAGGCCGGTGGCAACGGCGCCAGCGCCGAAGCGCAGTTCAAGGCGCAGCGTGAGGCCGAACTGCGGACCGCCAAGCAGATGACCGAACGCGCGCAGGACTTCTACGTGTCGCTGGGCATGCCGGCGCTGCCGAAGTCGTACTGGGACAAGACCCAGTTCATCAAGCCGCTGGACCGCGATGTGGTCTGCCATGCCAGCGCGTGGGACATGAACATGGACGGCGATGTGCGCACCAAGATGTGCATCAAGCCGAACGAAGAGACCTTCACCACGATCTACCACGAGCTGGGCCACATCTATTACGACCTGGCCTACAACCCGCTGCCGCCGCTGTTCCAGGGCGGTGCCAACGATGGCTTCCATGAAGCGATCGGCGACACCATCGTGCTGGCGATGACCCCGCAGTACCTCAACTCGATCGGCCTGGTCGACAAGCCGCAGGAAAGCCGCGAGGCGACCATCAATGCGCAGATGCGCATGGCGCTGAGCGGCGTGTCGTTCCTGCCGTTCGGGCTGATGATCGACCGCTGGCGCTGGGGCGTCTTCGACGGCTCGATCACCCCGGACCACTACAACCAGGCCTGGTGGGATCTGAAGGCCAAGTACCAGGGCGTGGCCCCGGCCAGCGCACGCGGCGAGGAGTTCTTCGATCCGGGCGCCAAGTACCACGTGCCGGGCAACACGCCGTACACCCGCTACTTCCTGGCGCGCATCCTGCAGTTCCAGTTCTACAAGGGCCTGTGCGACGCGGCCGGCTACACGGGTCCGCTGCACCAGTGCAGCTTCTACGGCAACAAGGAAGCCGGTCAGAAGTTCTGGGCGATGCTGAGCAAGGGCGCCAGCCAGCCGTGGCAGGCCACGCTGAAGGAAATCACCGGCGGCGACAAGCTCGATGCCGGCCCGATGATCGAGTACTTCAGCCCGGTCAACGAGTGGCTCAAGCAGCAGAACCAGGGCCAGATGTGCGGTTGGCAGGTCCCTGCGGCCACCGCCGCGGCCAAGCTGGCAGCAGCGGCTCCCGCCGCCCACTGAGCAGTAATGCGATAAAAAAAGAACCGGCCGGAAGGCCGGTTTTTTTTTGGGGGGGCTGTCTGCCGGTTACACCTGACAGCGGCGCCGTTCCGGGGTACCGCAGACGGTGGGACATTCGCCGGCAAGGGCATCGCCGCCCGGCGCCCGCCCATGCGCCGCTGCGCGGGGAACCGTCCAGCGCGCGCGTTGTGTCTGCCGTTGCTCAGGCCTGCGCGGATGCCTTCAGACTGGCGGCGAAGTCCACCTTGTACTGGTCGAAATCCTTGCCGTCGGCCTTGGCCTCGGCATGGGCGGCATCCTTCAACGCGTCCGAGTACACCAGCCGCACAGGGGTGCCTTGGCGCTCGTGCAGTTCAGCCGCCTGCATGATCAGCGCCAGTACGCGCGCCGCGCTGGCGGTCTCCCCGGCGATGCGGCCATCCATGCCCAGCACCCACTCGCCATCACGGCGCACGATCCCGGCCAGCAGCGTGCGCTGCTGGTCACGCAGTTCGGCATGCGGCTCGACCGGGGAGGCCTGGGCCTGCTCGCGGTTGGCGGCCTGGGTTTCGCGGCGCCGGCGGATGTCGCGGCGCAGTTTGGAGGTGGTCGACATCGGGGGACTTCCGGACTGCGTGAAAGTGCACAGGATACCGTACCGGCCGCAAGCGGCCCCCAGGGCATGCCCTGGCCGGTATTGGGGGGCAGCCAGCCGCGGGGCGACGCCGCCCTGCGCCGCCGCGGCGTGCCGCAGGCGTCAGCCCGGCGGCAGCAGGGCCTCGTCGCGGCGCTCGCAGTGCCGCTCCCAGTACCAGAATGTCGCACCGATGGCGAAGAAGCCCGCATAGCCCAATGCCAGATGCAGCGGATTGCCGCTGAGCAGGGGCGACACCACGCCGGCGACGACGGTGTTGATCATCAGCTGGATGAACATCTGCATCGACGAGGCCAGGCCGCGCTGCTGCGGATACATGTCCAGCACCGCCAGCGCCAGAATGGGGAAGATCAGCGCCATGCCGACGCCACCGAGGAAGATCGGCAGCACTGCCCACGGCAGCGCGATCTGCGGCACCGACAGCACGTAGCCCAGGTTGAGCAGCGCCGACAGCGCGCACAGGCCGAAGCCGATCGCGATCTGCCGCTGCGCCACCACCCGGCCGGCCATGCGCCCGGACAGGAACGACCCCATCGTCATGCCGCCGATGGTGGGAATGAACAGCCAGGCGAACCCGCCCTCGCCCAGCTTCAGGTGGTGCATCACAAACACCGGCGCCGAGGCGATGTAGAGAAAGATGCCGGAGAAGTTGAACGCACCCGCCGCCGCCAGCCGCAGCAACCGCGGGTGCGAGCCCATGCGCGCATAGCTGCGCAGCAGGGCGCGCATCGACAGCGGCGTGCGCGCCTGTACCGGATGGGTTTCGGGCAGCCACTTGCCGGTGGCCAGCAGCAGCACCACCGCGAACACCACCAGGAACCAGAAGATCAGCGGCCAGTCGCCGCCGCCGAGCAGGATCCAGCCGCCGATGATCGGCGCGATCGCGGGGGCCACACCGAAGATCATCGACACCTGGCTCATCAGGCGCTGCGCATCGGCACCGTGGTACAGGTCGCGGATCACCGCGCGGCCCACGATCACGCCGACGCCGGCGGTCACACCCTGCAGGGCGCGGAACACCAGCAGCGTGGGCATGTCGCGCGACAGCGCGCAGCCGACCGACGCGGCGATGAACAGCACCAGCCCGCCGATGATCACCCGCCTGCGACCGAACGCATCCGACAGCGGGCCGTGCGCCAGGCTCATCAGGCCGTAGAAAAGCAGGTACACGCTGATGGTCTGCTGCACGGCGACCTGGTCCACCTGCATGCGTTCACCCAGCAGCAGGAAGGCCGGGAAGATGGTATCGATCGAGAACGGACCGAACATCGCCAGGCCTGCGAGCAGCAGGGCCAGGCGGCGGGTCGAGGGCGAGGCGGGCGTCATGCGGTCTTCCGTCTGGGCCATGCGCAAACGCACGGCGGGCGCCAGCCCGGAACGGGCGGCGCCAGATGAATACGAGGATCCGGTGATGATAGGCCTTTGTGTGGCCGGGCACCATCGCCACGGCCCTGATCGGGCGCCCATACCACCCCGTATTCATGTGGCGTAGGGACGCAGCGGATCAGGCCGCTGGGCTATAATCGCCTGGCTACATGGTGGGAGAAGCGGACGGTCGTTTTGGGCCAGCCGCTGCCGAAGGCGCAACGCCCGTAATCGCTCAGGCCCGATACCACCCGCACCACAACTCTGGAGAGACCGGCGAGTGCCGGCGCCGAAGGGGCACGGAGCACGCAGATGCGCGCTTTTAAACTCTCAGGCAAAAGGACAGAGGGGCACCCAGGAAGACCGCAGGGTCCGGTGGCTCGCGCCTGTTCGCGCCACGGCCCGGCCGCCTTCCGAACGTGCGTGCCCACTCTCCGAGATGCCAGCCATGTCCAACAACACCCCTTCCCTGCGCGAGCTTGAACACAGCCACGCGTTCGTCGAACGCCACATTGGCCCGAACGACGCCGAGATCGCGCAGATGCTCGACGTGGTCGGCCACGCGTCGCTGGATGCGCTGACCGATGCGATCGTCCCGGCCGGGATCAAGTCGCCGGCACCGCTGGCCCTGCCCGATTCGCTGACCGAAGTGCAGGCACTGGCCAAGATCCGCGCCATCGCCGACAAGAACCAGGTGTTCCGCACCTTCATCGGCCAGGGCTACTACGGCACGCTGACTCCGAACGTGATCCTGCGCAACGTGCTGGAAAATCCGGCGTGGTACACCGCCTACACCCCGTACCAGGCCGAAATCTCGCAGGGCCGCATGGAAGCGCTGATCAACTTCCAGACTCTGTGCGCCGACCTGACCGGCATGGAAATCGCCAACGCCTCGCTGCTCGACGAAGCCACCGCCGCGGCTGAAGCGATGACGCTGGCCAAGCGCTCGGCCAAGTCGAAGTCCGACACCTTCTTCGTGCACGACGCCGTGCACCCGCAGACGCTGGAGCTGCTGCGCACGCGCGCCGAACCGCTCGGTATCGTGCTGCGCGTGGGCACTCCGGCCGAGGCGCTGGAGGCGGAGGCCTACGGCGTGCTGCTGCAGTACCCGGATACCTTCGGCCATATCGGCGACCACAAGGCGCTGGCCGATGCCGTGCATGCCCGTGGCGGCCTGGTGGCGGTGGCCACCGACCTGCTCGCCCTGACCCTGATCGCCGCCCCCGGCGAATGGGGCGCGGACATCGTGGTCGGCAACTCGCAGCGCTTCGGCGTGCCGTTCGGTTTTGGTGGCCCGCATGCCGCCTTCATGGCCTGCCGTGATGCCTACAAGCGTTCGATGCCGGGCCGCCTGATCGGTGTGTCGGTCGATGCGCAGGGCAATGCCGCCTACCGCCTGACCCTGCAGACCCGCGAGCAGCACATCCGTCGCGAGAAGGCCACTTCGAACATCTGTACCGCGCAGGTGCTGCTGGCCGTGATGGCCTCGATGTATGCCGTGTACCACGGCCCGGACGGCCTGACCCGCATCGCCCGCCGCACGCATCGGCTGGCCAGCATCCTGGCGGCCGCGCTGCGCGGCGCCGGCGTCAACGTCGGCGAGCACTTCTTCGATACGCTGCACATCAAGGACATCGACGCCGGGGCGATCCACGCCAAGGCGGCCGCCGCACGCATCAACCTGCGCGCGATCGACAGCGAAGCGGTCGGCATCAGCCTGGATGAAACCGCCACCCGTGCCGACATCGTCGCGCTCGGCCAGCTGTTCGGTGTGAACGTCGATGTGGACGCGCTCGACGCCACCACCGCCGACGCGCTGCCGGCCGGCCTGGTGCGCACCAGCGCCTTCCTGACCCACCCGGTGTTCAACACCCACCACAGCGAACACGAACTGCTGCGCTACCTGCGTTCGCTGGCGGACAAGGACCTGGCGATGGATCGCACCATGATCCCGCTGGGCAGCTGCACCATGAAGCTCAACGCCACCGCCGAGATGATCCCGGTGACCTGGCCGGAGTTCGCCAACATCCATCCGCTGGCCCCGGCCGACCAGGCCACCGGCTACAAGGAACTCATCGACGGCCTGGAAGCGATGCTGGTGGAGTGCACCGGCTACGACGCCGTCAGCCTGCAGCCGAACTCCGGCGCGCAGGGCGAGTACGCCGGCCTGCTGGCGATCCGCGCCTACCACCGCTCGCGCGGCGACGACCACCGCGACGTGTGCCTGATCCCCGATTCGGCGCACGGCACCAACCCGGCCTCGGCGCAGATGTGCGGCATGAAGGTCGTGGTGACCAAGACCGATGCCAACGGCAACGTCGACGTCGAGGACATCCGCGTCAACGCCGAGAAGTACAGCGACCGCCTGGCCGCGCTGATGATCACCTACCCGTCCACGCATGGCGTGTTCGAGGAGGAAGTGGTCGAGATCTGCGAGATCATCCACAAGCACGGCGGCCAGGTGTACACCGACGGTGCCAACATGAACGCCCTGGTGGGCGTGGCCAAGCCCGGCAAGTGGGGCTCGGACGTGTCGCACCTGAATCTGCACAAGACCTTCTGCATTCCGCACGGCGGCGGCGGCCCGGGCGTGGGCCCGTGCGCGGTCAAATCGCACCTGGCGCCGTTCCTGCCCAAGGTGCTGGGCGGCGAAGGCGACGTGGGCATGGTCAGCGCCGCCAGCTTCGGCAGCGCCTCGATCCTGCCGATCAGCTGGATGTACATCACCCTGATGGGTACCGCCGGCCTGCGCAAGGCGACCCAGGTCGCGCTGCTCAACGCCAATTACATCGCCAAGCGCCTGGCCCCGCACTTCAAGACCCTGTACACCGGCCGCAACGGGCTGGTGGCGCATGAGTGCATCCTGGACGTGCGTCCGCTGGAGAAGACCTCCGGCATCGCCGCCGAGGACGTGGCCAAACGCCTGATCGACTTCGGCTTCCATGCCCCGACCCTGAGCTTCCCGGTGGCCGGCACGCTGATGGTGGAACCGACCGAAAGCGAATCGCTGCACGAACTGGATCGCTTCATCAACGCGATGATCCAGATCCGCGAGGAAATCGCCGCGATCGAGGACGGCCGCCTGGACCGCGAGGACAACCCGCTCAAGAATGCGCCGCACACCGCCACCGCGGTCTCGGCCAGCGAGTGGGCGCATGCCTACCCGCGCGAGCTGGCGGCCTTCCCGCTGGCCAGCCTGCGCCAGCAGAAGTACTGGCCCCCGGTGGCACGCGTGGATAACGTCTACGGCGACAAGAACGTGATGTGCGCCTGCATCCCGGTCGATGCCTACAAGGAAGACGAGGGCGTGGAGGTCTGAACCTCCCTGCCCTGACGCAATGAAAAACGGCCCGCGCAAGCGGGCCGTTTTTTGTTGGGAGATGCCTCGTGGTGCCGGTCAATCGCCCGGACGGTTGGCCCGCACGCGGCGTGCCACTTCACTGGTGATCGCGATCACTGCGGTCAGCGCCGCCATCGAGAGGAACTGCAGGCGGGTGTGCGCTTCGGACAGCAGCAGGCCGAAGATCAGCGCCAGCACGCCCAGGCCGAGCACGGTCAGGTAGGGATAGCCGGCCATGCGGAACGGCAGGCGGGTGCCATCACGGTTGGCGCGGTGGCGCAGGATCAACTGCGACAGCAACGAGATCGTCCACACCAGCAGGCAGGTCGAGCCAACGATGTTGAGCAGCACCGGCAGCACCCGCTCCGGGAACAGCAGTTCCATCACCGTGGCCGCAAAGCCGAACAGCACGCTGGCCAGCACCGCGATGATGGGGACCTGGCGCGGATCGGTCCACCCGAGCACGGCCGGCGCTTCGCGGCGCTGCGCCAGCGAGAACATCATGCGCGAGGCGCCATACAGATTGGCATTGAGCGCGGACAGCAGCGCGATCACCGCGATCAGGGTGATGGCGGTGGCCGCACCGGGAATCCTGGCCACCTCCAGCACCGCCGCGAACGGCGACTTGAGCAGCTCGCTGGTCCACGGCACCACGGCGATGATCACGCTCAGCGAGCCGATGTAGAACACCAGGATGCGCCAGGCCACGGTGCGGATCGCGCGTGCGATGCTGCGCTCGGGGTCTTCGGTTTCCGCTGCGGCCACCGCCACGATCTCGGTGCCGCCGAAGGCGAACACCACCACCAGCAGGGCCGCGCCGACGCCGGCCAGCCCCGTGGGCGCAAAGCCACCGTGCGCGGTGAAATTGCTCAGGCCCGGCGACGGCACATCGGGCAGCCAGCCCAGCAGCAGCGCCGCGCCGATCAGGATGAACGCCACGATCGCCACCACTTTGAGGATCGCGAACCAGAACTCGAACTCGCCGAAGTTCTTCACCCCCAGCAGGTTGATCGCGGTGAAAAACACCATGAAGGCCAGCGCCGCCATCGGCACCGAAATCACTGGCCACACCGTGGCCAGCAGGCCCGCCGCGCCAACCGCCTCGGCGGCGATCACGATCACCAGCTGCACCCACCACAACCAGCCCACCGTGGCGCCGGCGGTGGCGCCCATCGCATCGGCGGCGTACACCGAGAACGCGCCGCTGGTCGGCTTGGCCGCCGCCATTTCGCCCAGCGCGTTCATCACGATGATCACCAGCGCGCCGGCGACCAGGTAGGACAGCAGTACTGCCGGCCCGGCGGCCTGCACGCCCACGCCGGAGCCGAGGAACAGACCCGCGCCGATCGCGCTGCCCAAGCCCATCATGATCAGCTGGCGGGGTTTGAGCGCGTGGCCCAGGCGGGCGTTGGCGGGAGAAGCGGCAGGAGCCGGAGTCGGAGATGCGGGCATCGGGATCGCTTGGCGGGCAACGAGTGCGACACGATACCGCGTCCGGCGGCATGACGGGATAGGCCGGAAGGCCGGGTCGGCCGGGGCCGCGCTCAGGCCTCGGCGCGTTCGCCGATCTGGGCGCGGTAGCCACGCGGCGATACCCCGACCTCGGCCTTGAACTTGCGCGTGAACGCGCTCTGGTCGGTGAAGCCACAGGCCTGGCCGATGCTGGCGATGGTGTCCGGACCATGCAGCAGATGGACCGCCATCTGGATGCGCAGGCGGGTCAGCACCTGCTGCGGGGTCATCTGGAACACTTTGCGGAAGGTCCGCTCCAGCTTGGACAGCGAGAACCCGGTGATGTCCAGCAGCGTCTGCATGCGTACATTCTCGGCGTAGTGCGCGTTCAGATGCGCCAGCGCCAGGCGCAGCTGCTCGTACTGGGTGCCCAGGCTGTCCTTCTGGCCCAGGTCGCGCGAAATCCCGATCAGCCCCTGCACCTGGCCCTCGACCAGCAGCGGGCGCTTGCAGGTCAGGCACCAGCCCGGCTCGCGGTTGGCGAACAGGTGCAGTTCCATCAGGTTCTCGATCACCTTGCCGGCCAGCACCTGCGCGTCCTGGGAGGCGTAGTCGGCGCCCAGCCCGGTCGGGTAGATTTCCGCGGCGGTCCGGCCGATCACCTCCTTGCGCGACTTCAGGCCCAGCCGGCGCAGCATCGTCTGGTTGATGTGCGTGTAGCGGCCCTGGCGGTCCTTCATGAAGAACAACACGTCCGGGATCGCGTCGAAGAGGGCTTCGATGTCGGCGGGTTCAACGCGCATGGCACGGCAGGCTGGGAAGGAACACGCGCCAAGGATACCCGTCGCGTGAAGCGCAGGTGCATGCTGCCGGCCATTTTCGCACCGCTGGTTAACGCCCGGGTTGCCAGTGTGAGGTGTTGCCACCCCGCCAGCCCGGAGAGCCCTCATGGCCACCAGCAAGCCCCGCAAGCCCGCCCCTGCCTCCACCGACGCGCGCGGTACAGGCGACGAACTCCACCAGCGCGCGGGGGGCGGCCATCCCCAGTTGACCACCGCGCAGGGCATCCCGGTGGCCGACAACCAGAATTCCCTGCGCGCCACGCCGCGGGGGCCGACGCTGCTGGAAGACTTCATCCTGCGCGAGAAGATCACCCACTTCGACCACGAGCGCATTCCCGAACGCATCGTGCACGCCCGCGGCAGTGCGGCCCACGGCTACTTCGAGCTGACCCGCTCGCTGGGCGACTACACGCGCGCACGGGTGTTGAGCGAGGTCGGTGTGCGCACCCCCGTGTTCACCCGCTTCTCCACCGTGGCCGGTGGCGCCGGCTCGGTGGATACGCCGCGCGACGTACGCGGTTTCGCGGTCAAGTTCTACACCCGCGAAGGCAATTGGGACCTGGTCGGCAACAATATCCCGGTGTTCTTCATCCAGGATGCGATCAAGTTCCCCGACCTGATCCATGCGGTGAAGATGGAACCGGATCGCGCCTTTCCCCAGGCAGCGAGCGCGCACGACACGTTCTGGGATTTCATCTCGCTGATGCCCGAATCGATGCACATGGTCATGTGGGCCATGAGCGACCGTGCCATTCCACGCTCGCTGCGCATGATCGAGGGCTTCGGCATCCACAGCTTCCGCCTGCTCAACGACGCCGGCGAATCCACCTTCGTCAAATTCCACTGGCGTCCCAAGCTGGGACTGCAGTCCACCGTGTGGGACGAAGCCGTGAAGCTGCAGGGCGCGGACAACGACTTCCACCGGCGCGACCTGTTCGAGTCGATCAGCGCCGGGGACTTCCCCGAGTGGGAACTGGCCGTGCAGCTGTTCACCGAGGAGGAGGCCGATGCGTTCCCGTTCGACCACCTGGACCCGACCAAGATCATTCCCGAATCGCTGGTACCGTTGACGGTGGTCGGCCGGATGGTGCTGGACCGTTGGCCGGACAACTTCTTCGCCGAAACCGAGCAGGTGGCGTACTGCCCGGCAAACGTACCGCCGGGGATCGATTTCAGCAACGATCCGCTGCTGCAGGGTCGCCTGTTCTCCTACCTGGATACGCAGCTGAGCCGGCTGGGTGGGCCGAACTTCCACCAGATTCCGATCAACACCCCCAAATGCCCCTTTGCCAACCACCAGCGCGACGGGCATATGCAGATGGACGTGCCCAAAGGCCGGGTGGCGTACGAGCCGAGCTCGCTGCAGGACGACAGCCCGCGCGAAAGCGCCGACGGGTTCCCCAGCCACGCCACCGCGCCCGACGATGGCCGCAAGGGCCGCGTGCGAGCCGAGAGCTTTGCCGACCATTACAGCCAGGCTCGGATGTTCTTCCGCAGCCTGGAGGCACCGGAGCAGGCACACCTGGCCTCGGCGCTGGTGTTCGAACTGTCCAAGGTGGAGACGGCGCGCATCCGCGAGCGCACGGTGAGCCACCTGCGCAACATCGATGAGGGCCTGGCCAAGCGGGTGGCAGCGGGCCTGGCGATGCCGGCCCTGCCCGACCCGGCCGCCACGGCGACGCCGGCGCAGGACCTTCCCGCGGCGCCGGAAGTGCGCGTGATCGGCCGGACCCGGGACACCCTCAAGGGACGCTGCATCGGCATCCTGTTCGATGCCGGATCGGATGCCGGAGTAATCAATGCCCTGCGCAAGGCAGCGGCCAAGGCCGGGGCCAGCGTCAAACTGGTCGCCCCCAAGATCGGCGGCGGCGCGCTCAGCGATGGCAAGGTGCAGCCGGCCGATGGCCAGCTCGCCGGCACGCCCTCGGTGGTGTTCGACGCCGTGGCGGTGGTGCTCAGCGCCGACGCGGCCAAGCGACTGACCAGGGAATCGGCGGCCATCGACTTCGTGGCCGACGCCTGGGCCCACCTGAAAGCCATCGCCGCCGATGAAGGGGCCCAGGCGCTGTTGAAGGCCGCGCGCGTGGGCAACGATGCCGGCGTGGTCGAAGCCGAAGATGCGGCCGGCTTCATCGCCGTTGCCGCTACCCGCCAGTGGGCGCGCGAACCCAAGGTGCGCACGCTGGCCTAGCGCGGGATGTCGCTGCGACGGCGGGGTGCCGTCGTCGCAGCACGGATCACCGCGGTGCGGGCAGTGCCTTGTTGTTGCACGCCAGCCCGCCGGCCGACAGCGCTTCGATGCGCAGGCAGCCCTGCAGTCGTTCGATCTGCTCCGGGGCCACGGCCACGAAGTCCATGCCGTTGAAGTACACGCACCAGCGGGTGCCGCACTCGAGCAGCATGGCGTCCTGCGCGGGGTGCGGCGGTGTTTTCAAACGACGCCACCCTGGCGCGCTCATCGCGCCGCAGGCGCCGGTTTGGGCGCGGCAACGGCCTTGGGCGCCACCACGGCCGCCTGCAGGCGCTTGATCGCCGAGATCGGCACGGCCTCCGCGCGATGCTGCTGCGGCCACCACAGGAACACGAACGCGCTGCTGCTGCCGAGCAGGCGTGCGTCACCCTGCAGCGGTGCCACGTCGCCAGTGAGATGGACGGTCACCCTGTTGCCCTGCCCTTCGGTGCGGATGCCTTCGGCCTTGTCCAGCGAATAAATCGCCGCGCCCAGCGCCATGAACAATGCGACGGCCATGCACAGTCCGGTCAGCGGGCGCACGCCGGAGATATCCCAACTGGTCAGCGGCGAACGCGAAAACAGCAGGCGCCAGCCCCAATGGCGCGCGCGCAGCGCGTCCACCTTCGCCGGGTTGCGCCGACGCAGGGTGTCCGGCCAGCCCACCACAATGGCCAGTGCGATGCCGCCGCCGAGGATCGCGGCGTAGGCGGGATCACGCAGCCCGGCCACCAGGAAATCGCTGATCTGCAGGTAGTCGAGGATCGACAGCTCGAAGCGCAGGTAGAAGAAATAGCTCGACCACAGGCCGAGCAGCGACAGCAGCACGTAACCGGCGCTGACGATCAAGGCCGGTTCCTGCCGCAGCAGCCGCCACAGCACCATGACCACCGAGTCCTCGCTGCCCCGTACCACGGGCAGCACCGACCAGTCGGTGGGTGCCCCCTCCCCTGGCGCGGCACCGGGGTGTCCGCCCGATGGCGCGATCGCCGGCACGTTGTCCTCGGTGCGGCCTTGATCCCTGTTGTCCATGTTGCCCCCTGTCCTGCGCAGAGCATCGCTGAAAAGCCCTGCCGTGGGTAGCCTGCGCTACGCCGCGAGGTGGTGCTCGATGGCCGCCTGCAGATCCAGGTCGGTCAAGGCCGTCGCGGCGACGAATCCCGCGTTGGCCACCGCCTGCGTCCCGCGGCGATGGCCGTCGTGGTAGCGCAGCTGCGCTCCGCCACACTGCGGGCAACGCAGGCCGTGCACCAGCGGCTGGCCCCCGATCGGGTCGGCCAGCGCGGCCAGCACCGGCCAGAACCGTGCGTCCGCGCCGGCCGGCAACAGGGCCGCCACGCGCTGTGGCACCGGGTCGAACGCACTGGCCACCACGACGTGATGGCCGTCGGCACTGCACAGGAGTGCCTCGCCATAAGCATGGTCACCCAGCGCCGGATGCGCGAACACGTGTCCACAGAGGGCGCAGCCGCCCTCCAGCAGCGCAAGCGTCCGCATCCGGATCAGCCCACCGGTGCCGCGATGTGGTGCGGTGTGTGCATGGGCTGGTAAACCAGACCCGATGCCGTGGCGACGTCGCCCGCACAGACGAAGCCATAGCGGGCATAGGCAGGCACCGAGGGCAGCGACGCGCTGACCGTGATCAACGGCGCACGCGCATGCGTCAACAGCGCCGTCATCAATGCACGACCGACACCGCGCTGCTGGCAGTCCGGTGCCACGAACAGCATCGCCACGTGCCGCCCTTCCTTGAGCTCGGCCACGCCACGCACCTTGCGCTCGTCGACCGCGACCAGGATGACGTTGTCGCCCTGCAGGCGTGCGGTGAATGCCTCGGCCGAAGCGACCCCACCGAACGTGGCGACACCCTGCGCAGACAGCGATGGCGCGACGGCGATGGTAAACGCCTGCAGGCAGATGGCGCTGGCGGCGTGGACGTCGTCGGGCGTCATGGGGCGGATGATCATGCACAGCCTGGCGCGGTGGCGGAGCCTGCCACGGTACTGGAACCGGGTGGCGAAAGGGAACTCCGCCAGCCGTTCCGCCGTGCGGTCAACACACTGCTTGCGCGACACCGTCCTGCGGTGCCGCGCATGCACGCCCGTCGGATCAGGCGACCCGGCGCATCGGTGCGAGGCTGCCCGTGTCCAGCTTGAACACCGCCACCGCGTCGGTGAGGGTGCTGGCCTGCTGTTCCAGCGAACGGCTGGCCGCGGTGGCTTCTTCGACCAGCGCGGCATTCTGCTGCGTCACCTGGTCCATCTGCACCACCACCTGGTTGACCTGTTCGATGCCGGCCGCCTGTTCCTTGGTGGCGGCGGCGATGTCGCTCATCAACTGATTGGTGCGCGAGCTGGCCTGGGTCAGGCGGGTGATCGCCGCTTCGGATTCCACGGTGACGCTCAGGCCGGTCTTGACCTTGGCGCTGGCGTCGTCGATCAGGTCCTTGATCTCCTTGGCGGCGACGCCGGCACGCTGGGCCAGGGTGCGTACTTCGCTGGCCACCACGGCGAAACCGCGGCCGTTTTCGCCGGCGCGGGCCGCTTCCACTGCCGCGTTCAGGGCCAGGATGTTGGTCTGGAAGGCGATGCCGTCGATCACCGAGGAGATCTCGGAGATGCGTGCGGACGACTGGTCGATCTCGCCCATCACCGCCGCCATCTGCGCGATGGCCTGCTCGGTGGCCTTCACCGCCGCGCCGGCGGCGTGCGCCTCGTGGTCGGCCTGGCTGGCAAGCTCGGCATTCTGGCGCACGGTGGAGGTCAGCTCCTCCATCGAGGCGGCCGCCTCTTCCAGATTGGCGGCCTGCTGCTCGGTGCGGCGCGACAGGTCGTTGTGGCCGGCAGCCAGTTCCTGGGCGGCATCGTTGATGCTGCCCGCCGCGAGCTGGATCTTGCCTACGATGCCGGTCAGCTGCGCGGCAGTAACGTTGGCATCGTCGCGCATCTGCGCGAACACGCCTTCGTAGTGGCCGTCCATGCGCGAGGTCAGATCGCCGACGGAGATCGCGCGCAGCACAGCCGAGAGATCGGCGATGCTGGCCTGCGAACTGGCCATCATGCCGTTGAGGTTGGCCACCATTGCGCGGAACTGGAACTGGAAGGCCGCCTCATTGCCGCGCACCGAGAAATCGCCCGCGCTGGCGGCCCGGGCCAGCAGGTCGATCTCGGCATTGATCGCTTCCAGGCTGTGCTTGACCGTGGCCATCGTGCGGGTCAGTACCGCCTTCTCGCCGGGGTAGCTGTCGAGGTCGCGGCTCAGGTCGCCGATCGCATAGCGTTGCATCACCTCGACCATGTGGAACTCGACCGCCACGTGCGAGGCAACCAGTTCGTTGGTGGCATGCACCATGCGCCCGTAGTCGCCGGGGAACGCCGCTTCGTCCATGCGGTAGCTGATCGCACCGGCCTCGTGCTGACCCGCCATGTCGAGCTGCGCGGTGATCGCCGCCTGCACGTTGTGGCGCACGCTGGCCATCGCCTCGCCCAGCTGGGTCAGTTCGTCGCGGCCGCCCAGGCGGAAGTCCTGGTCCAGCTCGCCCCTGGCCATGCGCTCGGCCAGGCCCACTGCCCGGGCCAGCGGGCCGGTCAGGCTGCGCCCGATCAGCACGGAGGCCGCAATGCCAACCAGCAGCGCCACACCGCCGAGTACCAGCAGCTGCAGCAGGGTGCGCTCACCCAGCCGGATCGCCTCGGCGGCGGCCTCGCGGCTCTGGGTTTCTTCGTAGGCCACGCCATTGGCCAGAGCCTTGTTCCAGCCGTTGGCTGCATCCTGCACCGCGCCAAGCGTCAACGCGACGGCGGCCGGGAAGTCGCCCTGCTGCATCAGCTCGCTGGTCTGCTTGTTCAATGGACGGGCGGTGGCGCGCCGGGCGGCGATCTCCTCGCCGATCTGCTTGCCCTCGGCATCGCCCGGCAGCGCCTGGTAGGCGGTCCAACTGGTTTCGTAGCGCTTGACCAGGTCGGCGATGCGGGCCTCGTCGGCCTCGCGCGCTTCACCCTGGCGGATCAGCATTTCACGGCGCACGACCATCATCTGGTTGTTCGCGTCGAGCATGTCCGACAGCAGCCGGACCTTGGCCACGCTGACCTCGGCCACGTCCTGCATCGCGCGCTTCTGCACCACGCTGCCGGTGGCGCCGGTAGCCACGACGGCGGCCACCAGCAGCAACAACAGGCCAAAGCCCATACCTAGACGCCAGACGACGCTGACGTTCCTCAAGAAATCCATGATATCGATCCAAACCGGGGGGAGTGCCCGGTTATCGGCGCTGACCGGCGCGTTCTTGACCGGCGAGCGCCGGCCGGGATGGGTCCGATTCACCTTGACCCACGAAAAAGCCCCGCTTGCGCGGGGCTCTTTCATTGGGGCCGTGTCAGCCACCCGGCCGGGCGCCGGGCATGGCCCGGGACCGGCGGTCCGCTCAGGCGAACGGGTCCTGCAGGACCATCGTGTGGTCACGATCCGGGCCGGTGGAGACGATGCTGATCGGGCAACCGGCCAGCTCTTCCAGCGCGCGCAGGTACGCACGGGCCGCCGGCGGCAGGTCGTCCCAGTTGGTGATGCCGTGGGTGTTCTCGGTCCAGCCCGGGAACTCCAGGTACACCGGGGTGCACTCTTCCCAGCCCTGGGCGTCCAGCGGCGCGTACTCGGTGCGCTTGCCGCGGTATTCGTACGCGATGCAGACCTTCAGCTTCTCCATGCCATCGAGCACGTCGAGCTTGGTGATGCACAGGCCGCTGATGCCGTTGATGGCCACGGCGCGCTTGAGCGCGACGATGTCCATCCAGCCGCAGCGACGCGGACGGCCGGTCGAGGCGCCGTACTCGGCACCACGGTCGCGGATGCCCTGGCCGATCTCATCGTCCAGCTCGGTCGGGAACGGGCCGCCGCCGACGCGGGTGGCGTAGGCCTTGGCGATGCCCAGCACGTAGTCGATCGCATCGGCCCCCACGCCGGCACCGGCGAGTGCGCCGCCAACGGTGGTGTTGGAGCTGGTGACGTACGGGTAGGTGCCGTGGTCGATGTCCAGCAGCGCGCCCTGGGCGCCTTCGAACAGCACGCGCTTACCCTGCTTGCGCAGGTCGTGCAGGATGCCGGCGACGTCGGACTTCATCGGCTCGACGTACTCGCCGAAGGCCAGGGCTTCGTCGTAGGTCTTCTGGAAGTCGATCGCGTCGGTGTTGAGGTACTTGGTCAGCACGAAGTTGTGGTAGTCCAGCGCGGTGCGCAGGAGCTCTTCAAGCTGCTTGGGATAGTGCAGGTCGGCGATGCGGATGCCGCGACGCGCCACCTTGTCTTCGTACGCCGGGCCGATGCCGCGGCCGGTGGTGCCGATCGCCTTGCCGCCGGCAGCGCGTTCGCGCGCCTGGTCCAGGGCGATGTGGTACGGCAAGATCAGCGGCGCGGCCGGGCAGAACTTCAGGCGCGAACGCACTTCCACGCCGGAGGTTTCCAGCTCGGCG
>NZ_JBMWDP010000040.1:0-35318 GCF_049545505.1 Stenotrophomonas sp. NPDC077421
GGTGATGTGCTTCTGGAACCTGACCACCACCATCGGCAACCTGTGGGTGCTGCTGTCCAACGCGGCGGTGCGCAACGATACGGTGACCCACCAGATCGCCAGTACCGGCCTGAGCGAGGCGGCCTTCCTGATGTTCTTCTTCGCCGGTTTCGCGTTCCTGGCGGCGTTGGCCTTCGGTTGGTATGCACGACGCTATCGTATGGTCGACAACTACCGGATCGCCTGAGCCCCGCCATGACCCCCGTCAACCTGCTGTTGATCGCCATCACCGTCATCGTGTCGTGGATTGCGTTCAAGAACCGCGCCCTGGCCGACCGCCTGATCCTCTGGCCGCCGGCGGTGGACCGCCGCCGCCAGTACGACCGGCTAGTGACCTACGGGTTCATCCACGCCGATCTTGGCCACCTGGCCTTCAACATGATCACGCTGTTCTTCTTCGGCGGGCAGATTGAAGGGGTGATGGTGCAGCTCACCGGCAGCTACCTGACCTACCCGGCGTTCTATCTTGGCGCGCTGGTGGTGTCGATCCTGCCCAGCTACCTGAAGAACCAGAAGAACCCGAACTACCTCAGTCTGGGCGCATCGGGCGCGGTGTCGGCGGTGCTGTTCGCCTTCATCCTGCTCAGCCCGTGGAGCGTGATCTTCGTGCTGTTCATTCCGGCGCCGGCGATCATCTACGCCGTGTTCTATGTGGGTTACAGCATCTGGATGGACCGCCGCGGCGGCGACCGCATCAACCACAGCGCGCACCTGGCCGGTGCCGCATTCGGCGTGCTGTTCATGCTGATGATGCAGCCGAGCATCTTCAACCACTTCCTGCGCGAGCTGGGCAACCCCTCGTTCCGCCCGCTGGGCTGATCGGCGGGGCGGGGAGGGCGGGTGCCGGCCAACGGTCGGTACCTGTCGGGACCGGGATCACCGGCACCCCGCGGCAGGTCACGGCCGTTGGTCGAGACGCGCGAAAACCGGAAGGCCGCTCAGGCGGCCTGTTGACTGTCCGCGCCGTAGGTGCTCAGCAGGCGCGCATAGACCTCGTTGTCGATCTGGTCGAATTCCCAGCCCTGGGTCTGGCCGTTGACGGCCAGCTCGAACAGGCCTTCCAGCAGCGAGCTGTCGGCGTCCACGGGAAGAGCGGGGGGCTGCGGTGCGTTGTCCATGAGGGCCTCCATAAAACGCGGTCGGGCAGGCAGGTCTCGCAAAAGCCATGCCAGCTTTTACGCCCTGTCCGTTCCCTATATCGGCTTGAACCGGGCAGGCTTGAGCGGCATCCCACGCAAACGCAGTCCACCGTGGCCAGGCGCCGACCTCCGTGCGCGCGGCAGGATGTGACGCAGCGCGTCGGTGGTTGTCCCTGTTCAGGCTTCACGCGATCATGGCGGCCGGCTGCGCACTATCGCGTCAGTCGCCGCAGGAGACACCGCTCATGGCTTCGGTCACCCCGCCCGGCTTGGCCTACGAGGTGGAGCACGATGAGGTCCGGCATCGCTTCCAGGCGAGGGTGCGGGGTCATCTGGCGTTGCTGGATTACCAGATTCAGACCCGCAACCGGCGCAAGCGGATGGTGATCACGCACACCGAAGTGCCCGAGGCGATCGGCGGCCGCGGCATCGCCGGTGAGCTGACCCGGGTGGCGCTGCGCTATGCGCGCGAACAGAAACTCAAAGTGGTGCCTGCATGCGCCTATGCCGAAGCCTTCATGCAACGGCACGCGGAATACGACGACCTGCTGGCGGGTTGAGCAGCCGGTCATGCTTCAGGCAACACCGCTCATGATGGTGGGTTACAACAAGGGGATGTAAGGATGGACAACGCAGTAAACCGCCGCGCGCTGCGCGCCAGCGGCGTGGCCCTGGCCGTGATGTTGGCGGCAGGGTGTCAACGCGATACCGATACACCACCGCCGGCCGCACCGGTGGCCGACACCGCCCCGGCCGCGCCCGCCACCGGCATCGTGCCGGCCGATGCGCCGGTGGAGCTTCGCGATGTCATCGAGACCTCCCCGCAGGCGGTCGTGGGTATCAGCTACCCGCCGGATCTGGCCCGCTATCCCGGGCTGGCCAAGGCGTTGAAGACCTATGCCGACAGCGCCCGTGGCGAACTGCAGCAGGCCGTTGACGGGTTGGGCAACGACACGCCGACCATGCCCTACGAGCTGTCGCTGAGCTTTGAGAAACTGCTGGAAACCCCGCAGCTGGTGGTGGTTGGTGCCGATGGCAGCCGCTACACCGGTGGCGCCCACGGCGAGCCGCTGGTGGCGCGTTTTGTGTGGTTGCCCGAGCAGCAGCAGATGCTGACGGCCGACCAGCTGGTGGCCGATGCCAAGGGCTGGAAGGCGGTCAGCGTGTATGTGGCCGACCAGCTGCGCGAGCGCGTTGCAACGCGCCTGAGCGGGGACGACCTGGAACCGGCGCAGATGCAGGAGTCGCTGCGCAACGCCAGCCGGATGATCGCCGACGGCACGGATGCGAGCGTGGAGAATTTCAGCCAGTTCCAGCCCATTACCGGCACCGACGGCAAGATCACTGCGGTGCGGTTCGTGTTCCCGCCGTACCAGGTCGGTCCGTATTCGGACGGCACCCAGTCGGTGGACGTGCCTGCCAGCGTGCTGCTGCCGTATGTCGGCGCCGCCTACGCGGGCCTGTTCGCGCGCGGCTGACGGGGGCGGCATGGACGTTGGCCTGCAACGACGCGTACAGGAGTTGCTGCACGAGGCCGGCGTCCAGGTGGACGGCGACCAGCCTCACGACATCCAGGTGCACGATCCGCATTTCTATACGCGGGTGATGGCGCATGGGTCGCTGGGGCTGGGCGAGAGCTACATGGACGGGCAGTGGGATGCCGGCAGCCTGGACGGGCTGCTGGTGCGCCTGATGCAGGCGCACCTGGACGAACGGGTGCACGGCTGGCGCGAGGTGGCCGATGCGCTGAAGGCGCGGCTGTTCAACCTGCAGGCGGGCTCCGGCAGCTTCGACGTCGGGCGGCGCCATTACGATCTCGGCAACGATCTGTACGAGGCGATGCTGGGCCGGCGTCTGGTGTACAGCTGCGGCTACTGGGCGCAGGCACAGGACCTCGATGCCGCGCAGGAAGCCAAACTTGACCTGATCTGCCGCAAGCTCCGGCTGCGTCCGGGCCAACGTGTGCTGGATATCGGCTGCGGCTGGGGCGAGGCGCTGAAGTTCGCCGCCGAACGCTACGGTGTCTCCGGCGTGGGCATCACCATTTCCCGGGAGCAGGCCGAGTATGCCCGCGAGCTGTGCGCGGGCCTTCCGATCGAGATCCGGCTGCAGGATTACCACGACGTCGAGGAGACGTTCGACGCGATCCTGTCGGTGGGCATGTTCGAGCACGTGGGTGACAAGAACTACCGCGGCTACTTCGAGATGGTCCGGCGCTGCCTGCAGCCCGATGGCCTGTTCCTGCTGCACAGCATCGGTGGCAATCTGTCGCGTCACCGCACTGACCCCTGGATCGCGCGCTACATCTTTCCCAATTCGATGCTGCCGTCGGCGGCGCAGATCACGGCGGCCTGCGAGGGCCTGTTCGTGCTGGAGGACTGGCACAGCTTCGGCCCGGACTACGATCGCACGCTGCAGGCCTGGCGCGCCAACGTCGAAGCGGCATGGCCGCGACTGGACGGGCAGCGTTACGACGAACGCTTCAAGCGCATGTGGCGCTTCTATCTGGCCGGTTCCATGGCCAGTTTCCGCTGCCGCCACGCGCAGCTGTGGCAGCTGGTGCTGTCGCCCAGCGGCGTGCCGGGGGGGTATGTGGCGCCGCGCTAGCCCCGCCTGAAAAAAAACCGCCCGGTGTCCCGGGCGGTTTTCATTTACGTGCCGTTGTTGTGACCGGCCTTACTTCTTGCCGCCACCCTCGGTCAGGCCACGCTTTTCGAGCAGCGGCTCGATCTGCGGTTCGTGCCCGGCGAAGTTGCGGAACAGTTCCATCGCATCGACGCTGCCACCCTTGGAAAGCAGGGTTTCGCGGAAATGGTCGCCGTTCTTGCGGCTCAGGCCACCGTTCTCGCGGAACCACTTCTGGGTGTTGGCGTCGAGCACTTCGGACCAGATGTAGGCGTAGTAGCCGGCCGAGTAGCCGCCCATGATGTGGCTGAAGTACGGGGTCTTGTAGCGCGGGGGAACCGGCGCATAGTAGATGCCGTCCTTCTCCAGCGCAGCGCGCTCGAACGCCATCACGTCCTTGGCGGCCGGGACCTGGTCCGGGCCGATCTGGTGCCAGCGCTGGTCGAGCATGGCCGCACCGAGGTACTCGGTGGTGGCGAAGCCCTGGTTGAACTTGGCAGCGGCGATCACCTTGTCGAGCAGTTCCTGGGGCATGGCGCTGCCGTTCTGGTAGTGCTTGGCGTAGTTCTTCAGGATGACCGGGTTGTCGGCCCACATCTCGTTGACCTGCGAGGGGAACTCGACGAAGTCGCGCGGCACGGCGGTGCCGGAGAAGTAGGGATACTTCACGTTGGAGAACATGCCATGCAGGGCGTGGCCGAACTCGTGGAAGGTGGTGCTCACCTCATCCCAGGTCAGCAGGGTCGGCTGGCCCGCCGGCGGCTTGGGAATGTTGAGGTGGTTGGCGACCACCGGCTTGAAGCCGGTCAGGGCGGACTGGGAGACGTAGGAGTTCATCCAGGCGCCGCCACGCTTGGAGGCGCGGGCGTACGGGTCGAAGATGAAGATCGCCAGCTGGCTGCCGTCGGCATCGAACACGTCGTAGACGGTGACGTCGTCGTGGTAGACGGGCAGGTCGGTACGCTGCTTGAAGGTGAGGCCATACTCGAGGTTGGCGGCGTGGAAGACACCGTCCTCGAGCACGCTCTTCATTTCGAAGTAGGGCTTGAGCTGGGATTCGTCGAAGTTGTACTTGGCCTGGCGCACCTTCTCGCTGTAGAACGCCCAGTCCCATGCTTCCAGGGCGAAGGTCGGCTTGCCGGCGGCCTTCTGTTCCTTGTCGATCATGGCCTGCAGGTCGGCGGCTTCGCGCCTGGCGTTGGCGACGGCGGCCGGGGCGAGCTGGCCGAGCATGGCGTTGACGGCTTCGGGGGTCTTGGCGGTCTGGTTGGTGAGGTTGTAGGCGGCGAAGTTGTCAAAGCCCATCAGCTTGGCCTTGTCGGCGCGCAGCTGCATGATGCGCGAGACCAGCGCGGTGTTGTCGAACTGGCCACCGCGGCTGCCGCGGGTGATGGACGCTTCGTAGATCTTCTGGCGCAGGTCGCGGTTGCGCAGGTTGGTCAGCGGCGGCTGGCCCGTGGTGTTGAGCAGGGCGATGACATACTTGCCGTCCAGCTTGCGGGCCTTGGCGGCTTCGGCGGCGGCAGCGATCTGCTCGGCCGAGAGGCCGTCCAGCTGCTTGACGTCGTCGACGATGACGGCGGAGGCATTCACTTCGTTCTGCACGTTCTGGCTGAACGTGGTGCCGAGCTTGGCCAGCTCGGCGTTCATGGCCTTGAGCTTGGTCTTGTCGGCGTCGTTGAGCTTGGCACCGGCGCGGACGTAGTTGTCATAGTATTTTTCGACAAGTCGCACGCCTTCGGCGTCGAGGCCAAGCTGGCTGCGGGTGTCGTACAGGGTCTGGATGCGCGCGAACAGTTTGCCGTTCAGGGCGATGGCATCGCTGTGGGCGGCGAAGCGGGCGGAATAGTCGGCCTGCAGCTTCTTGCGCACGTCATTGGTGTCGGCACCGACCAGACTGAAGAAGACGGTGGTGGCGCGATCCAGGATATCACCGCTCTTTTCGAGGGCGATGAGGGTGTTGTCGAAGGTCGGCTTGGCCTTGTTGTTGGCGATGGCCTCCACTTCCTTCAGCTGCTGGGCCATGCCGGCGTCGAAGGCGGGGGCGAAGTCGCTGTCCTTGATCTTGTCGAACTGCGGGTAGTGCAGCGGCAGCGGGCTGTCGGCGAAGAACGGATTGGCCTGCTGGGCGGTGTTCGCGGCCGGGGTGGCGGCGACGGCGGAGTAGGCGGGCAGGGCCAGGCCGAGGGTGACGGCGACGGCAAGGGCAAGACGGGTGGTCAAGGGGGGATTCTCCGGTCAGACAAGTGCCCGAGATTACCGCGATGTGAGGGGCCCGGGCTTGTGTCGAAAGACATGGCATGCGGGCATGCGGGCGTGCGGCGGCGGCGGCGGTGAGGTTGCCGCCGGGCGCGGGCCGGGTCGGGCCGCGCCAACCCGCACGGCGCTAAGATGCCGGTTTCCGCAGGAGCCGCCGTCCATGACCACCGCCTTTGATTTTTCGTTCGTGGATCTCTCGGGCCAGCCCCAGGCGCTGGAGCAGTATCGGGGCAAGGTGCTGCTGCTGGTGAACGTGGCGAGCAAGTGCGGGTTTACACCGCAGTACGAGGGCCTGGAGGCGCTGTGGCGCGAGTTCGGGTCGCGCGGGCTGGTGGTGATCGGGTTTCCCTGCGACCAGTTCGGGCACCAGGAGCCGGGCAATGCGGCCGAGATCGCCCAGTTCTGTTCGCTGACCTATGCGGTCGATTTTCCGTTGTCGGACAAGGTCGCGGTCAACGGGCCGGCGGCGCATCCGCTGTGGCAGTGGCTGAAGGCAGAGAAGTCCGGGGTGCTGGGAACGCGCGGGATCAAATGGAACTTCAGCAAGTTCCTCGTCGGACGCGATGGACAGGTGCTGGCGCGGTACGCGCCGACGGATACGCCGGCGTCGCTGCGCGGGGATATCGAGGCGGCGCTGGGCTGAGCAGTCAGCCGCCAGCCCGGCGGTTGCGGACCTCGTCGGGCAGCAGGGCGGTGATTTCCTCGAGGATCTTCGGCAGGGCCTGTTCAGAGTAGCCCCGGTGGACGTGGGCCACGCGGCCGTCATGGTCGAGGATGAACATGTGCGGCAGGGCTTCGATGCCGTACTGGTCGGAGACCAGGCCGCGGCTGTCGTGGATCCAGGTCAGCGGCGGCGACTTGCGACCGCGGGCGATGGCGAGGAAGTCCGCGCGCGGTTCTTTGACGTTGACCGCAAACACCTGCAGGGCGTCGGTGCCGACGATGTCCTGCAACTGGCCGAGCACCGGCAGTTCCTTGCGGCACGGGCCGCACCAGGACGCCCAGAAGGTCACGATGACGACCTTGCCGCGATGGGCGGCCAGGTCGACAGGTTCGCCCTGGCGGTCCTTGCCGAGCAGCTGGGGCGGCAGGTCGCCGGCCTTGGGCGGCTCGGCGGTGGCGGCGCTGGCGCCCAGGCTGATCGCGAGCAGCAGGCACGCGAGGGCGGGGCGGATCATCGTGATCATCGGCAATGCTTCCTTGCGCGGGCGCGCTTATTTTTCCACGAAGGCGCGTTCGAACACGTAGTGGCCGGGCGTACCGATGCGCGGGGACGTCTGGAAGCCGCGGGCATCGAGGACGCTGCGCAGGTCGGCCAGCATCTGCGGGCTGCCGCAGATCATGGCGCGATCGTTTTCCGGGTCCAGCGGCGGCAGGCCGAGGGTCTTCTGCATCTCGCCGCTTTCCATCAACGAGGTCAGGCGGCCCTGGTTCGGGAACGGCTCACGGGTGACGGCCGGGTAGTACAGCAGTTTCTCGCCGATCATCTCGCCGAGGAATTCGTGCTCGCGCAGTTCCTTCTCGAACAGGTCGCGGTAGGCCAGGTCCTTTTCGAAACGCACGCCGTGGGTGAGGATCACCTTGTCGAAGCGCTCGTAGGTTTCCGGGTCCTTGATCACCGACAGCCAGGGTGCCAGGCCGGTGCCGGTGCCCAGCAGGTACAGGTGCTTGCCCGGGTGCAGGTCGCTGATCAGCAGGGTGCCGGTGGGCTTCTTGCCGACCAGGACCTTGTCGCCTGGTTTGATGTGCTGCAGGCGCGAGGTCAGCGGGCCGTCCTGCACCTTGATGCTGAAGAACTCCAGGTTCTCTTCCCAGTTGGCGCTGGCGATCGAATACGCGCGCAGCAGCGGGCGCGTGTCGGTTTCCAGGCCGATCATCACGAACTGGCCGTTCTCGAAGCGGAAACCGCTGTCGCGGGTCGTGGTGAAGCTGAAGTAGGCGTCGGTCCAGTGACGGACCTCAAGCACCGTTTCGGCGCCGAAAGCGGAAGACATGGGGGTGGGGTCTGATCTGTGTTGTCCCGCCCAGTTTATCTCAAATGAGATAAATTCTCATTGACTGGCCGGAAACGCATGCGGAAGGGGCCTCAACGATACCCGGCAGCCTGCAGCTCGAACAACTCGGCGTAGCGGCCGCCTTCAGCCATCAGCTGGGCATGGGTGCCGCTGGCCTCGATGCGGCCGCCGGCCAGCACCAGGATGCGGTCGGCCATGCGTACCGACGAAAAGCGGTGCGAGATCAGCACGGCGGTACGGTTGTCGGACAGCTCCTTGAAGCGCTGGAAGACCTCGAACTCGCTGCGCGCGTCAAGCGCGGCGGTCGGTTCGTCGAGGATCATCACCTGCGCGTCGCGCATGTAGGCGCGGGCGATGGCGATCTTCTGCCACTGGCCGCCGGACAGGTCCATGCCCAGTTTGAAGCGGCGCCCGATCAGCTGGTCATAGCCGCCGGGCAGGCCGGCAATGACCTCGTCGGCCATGCCGCGACGGGCCGCATCGCGGATCCGCGCCTGGTCGCCCATCGCCTCGACCAGGCCGACGCCGATGTTCTCGCCGGCGCTGAGGTTGTAGCGCACGAAGTCCTGGAAAATCACGCCCATGTTGGCGCGCAGGTCGTCCAGGTCGTAGTCGCGCAGGTCGCGCCCGTCCAGCAGGATGCGGCCTTCGTCCGGGTCGTACAGGCGCGCCAGCAGCTTGACCAGGGTGGTCTTGCCGGCGCCGTTCTCGCCGACCAGGGCCAGCACTTCGCCGGCGCGCAGCTCGAAGTCGAGATGGCGTACGGCCCATTGCCCGGCATCGGGGTAGCGGAAGCCGACGTTCTCGAACACAAAGCCCTGGGTGATCGGCTGCGGGATGGCGATGGCATCGGCGCGCGAGTGGATCTCCGGCTGGATCTGGAAGAAGGAGAACAGGTCGTCCAGGTACAGCGCCTGCCCGGCCACCTGCGAGAAGCCGATCAGCAGGCCCTCCAGCAGCTGGCGCAGGCGCAGGAAACTGCCGGCCAGGAAGGTCAGGTCGCCGATGGAGAAATCGCCGCGCACGGTGCGCCAGGCGATGTAGGCGTAGGCGGCGTAGTAACCGAGCGTACCCAGCGCGGCCAGCAGGGTGCCCCAGAACGCGCGCCGCCGCGCCAGCGCGCGGTTGGCGCGGAAGAACCTGTCGGCCAAGGTCTTGTAGCGGTCGATCAGGAAGCGGTGGAGGTTGAAGATTTTCACCTCCTTGGCCGTTTCCACGCTGGCCCCGATCTGGCGCAGGTACTCCAGCTGGCGGCGCTCGGGCGTCCACTGGAAGTTGAGGCTGTAGCCGGCCGCGTTGAAGTGCGATTCGCCGATGAACGCCGGCACCAGCGCCACGGCCAGCAGCAGGATCAGCCACGGCGCATACACCAGCAGGCCTACCGCGAGGCTGGCCACGGTGATGCTGTCCTGCACCTGGCCGAACAGCTGGCTCATCAGGTTCATCCGGCCCATCGTCTGGCGGCGCGCGCGATCAAGCTTGTCCTGCAGGTCGGGGTCCTCGAAGTCTTCCAGGTCCAGCTCGGCAGCGTGTTCCATCAGCCGGACGCTGGTGACGTTGGTGAACAGTTCCGAGAGCAGTGTGTCGGCGTAGTTGACCAGGCGGCCAAGCAGATCGGACACGATCGCCAGGCCGAACTCCAACGCCAACAGGCCGAGCAGCGGGTTGAGCAGGCCGCTGGACAGCGCCTCGCCGAACGGCGGGAACCCGGCTTCGTGCTGGCTCAGGTGCAGGGCCGCATCGATGATCAGCTTGCCCACGTACAGCATCGACACCGGCAGCAAGGCGCGGATCAGGCGCAGGCCCAGGCTGGCGCTGGCCAGTGCGGGACTGGTCTGCCAGACCTGGCGCAGGAAGGGGGGCAGGTTGCGCATCGCCTGGAAGCGTTCGCGCAGGCTCGGGTTCTTCTGGCCGGGAGTGCCGGCAGCGGGGGAGGCGGGCATGGGCGCTATTGTGCGCGCCTGCGCCGTGGCGGAATGATGAATGCGGTGCAATCCCGCCTCACCCTGCGGGTATCGCGATGCAAGGCGTGCACCGTGCAGTGCCGGCCAGCGGCCGGCACTGCCGGGATCTCTTACGGCAGCGGCGGCAGCAGTCCGGCGCCGAGGCGGTTCCAGGCGTTGATCACCGCGATGCCCATGCTCAGGTCGCTGATGCCCTTCTCGTCGAAATGCGGCGTCAGTGCCTCGAACGCCGCGTCGGAGGGTGCACCGTCGGGCAGGCGGGTCAGCGCTTCGGCCCAGCCCAGCGCGGCGCGTTCGCGCGCGTCGAAGAAGCGGCTTTCATGCCACGCCGGCAGGGTGTCCAGTTTGCGCGGCTCGATGCCGCCCTTGCGCAGCGCGGTGCCGTGCATGTCCATGCAGTAGCCGCAGCCGTTGATCTGTGACACGCGCAGGAACACCAGTTCCATCAGCGTGGGATCGACCGGGCTGTCATGCACGGCCTTGCTGGTGGCGAGCAGGCCCTTGAACGCGTCGGCGGCCAGGCGGGAGTAGGGAACGCGGGGAGAAGCGGACATCGTGGACTCCGTGACGGCCCCGATGGCCGTCTTCATCAGGAGGACGCGGCAGCGTGGCGCGCTGTGACAACCGCGCCGAGCTTGTCCGGATTCAACACGCTCAGCACCCGCACGATGCGCCCGTCGTCCACGGTGACGGTGGTGACCGAATGCAGATGCCCGTCGTCGAACCGCAGGATCGCCGGCTCGCCGTTGACCCAGCCGATGCGCCCGGGGTGCGAGCCGTTGCGGCGGGCGATGGCCCAGAACAGCTGGGCGATGCGCTCGGCGCCCAGCAGCGGGCGGATCGCGGCGGTCACCCGTCCGCCGCCGTCGGACACCATCTCCGCGTTGGCGTGCAGCAGCGACAGGATCGCGGCCTGGTCCCCCTGTTCCGTGGCCTGCATGAAGCGCTCCAGCAGCGTGCGGTGCTGCGCGGCGCTGACCGCGAAGCGCGGCCGCCCGGTCTGCAGGCGCTGCCGCGCGCGATGCACCAGCTGGCGGCAGTTGGCCGGGGTGTGGTCGAGCAGCGGGGCGATCTCGGGGTAGTCGTAGTCGAACACGTCCTTGAGCAGGAAGGCGGCGCGCTCGTCGGGTCTGAGCTGCTCCAGCAGCGCCAGGAAGGCCACCGAGACATCGTCGGCGTGGGCATGGCGCTGCGCCGGGTCGTGCATCGGATCCGGGTCGAGGGCGATCTCCAGCGGTTCGGGCAGCCACGGGCCGACATAGTCGATGCGCGCGTTGCGCGCGGCCCGCAGGCGGTCCAGCCCCAGCCGGGTGGTGGCGGTGACCAGCCAGCCTTCCGGGTCCCGGATGGCAGTGGTGTCGGCCCCCTGCCAGCGCAGCCAGGCGTCCTGGACCACGTCCTCGGCGTCGCTGCGGCTGCCCAGCAGTCGGTAGGCGAGGGCAAACAGGCGCGGGCGATGGGTCTGGAAGGTATCGGTGGTGTGCATGCAGGGAGGACGCCGCAGCGGGCGCTGCCGTGACAGGAGGTTGGGGGTTGTCACTGTGCCTCAAATCGCAGCGTTGCGAGTCATTCTCACCCGTGGCTCCGGTCGGCACGCGGGGGCGGCATCGGTGGACCGCTGGGGGTAAAATGGAGGGCTAACCCCCGCCAGCCTCCAGCAAGCGAGCAAGTCGTGACATCGATCAAGCAGGAAGACCTCATCCAGTCCATCGCCGACGCGCTGCAGTACATCTCGTACTACCACCCGGTCGACTACATCAAGAGCCTGGCCGCAGCCTACGAGCGCGAAGAGTCGCCGGCCGCCAAGGAGGCGATGGCCCAGATCCTGATCAACTCGCGCATGTGCGCCGAAGGCCATCGGCCGATCTGCCAGGACACCGGCATCGTCACCGTGTTCCTGGAAATCGGCATGAACGTGCGCTGGGACGACGCCACGATGGGCGTGGAAGACATGGCCAATGAAGGCGTGCGCCGGGCCTACAACCACCCGGACAACAAGCTGCGCGCCTCGGTCCTGGCCGATCCGGCCGGCAAGCGCGTCAACACCAGGGACAACACCCCGGGCGTGGTCAACGTCAAGGTCGTGCCGGGCGACACCGTCGAGGTGATCGTCGCGGCCAAGGGGGGCGGCTCGGAAGCCAAGTCCAAGTTCGCCATGCTCAACCCGTCCGATTCGATCGTGGACTGGGTGCTCAAGACCGTGCCGACGATGGGGGCTGGCTGGTGCCCGCCGGGCATGCTCGGCATCGGCATCGGCGGCACCGCCGAGAAGGCGATGCTGCTGGCCAAGGAATCGCTGATGGAGCCGATCGACATCAACGACCTCAAGGCGCGCGGCGCCTCCAACCGGGCCGAAGAACTGCGCCTGGAACTGTTCGACAAGGTCAATGCGCTGGGTATCGGCGCGCAGGGCCTGGGAGGCCTGACCACGGTGCTGGACATCAAGGTCAAGGACTTCCCGACCCACGCCGCCAATCTGCCGGTGGCGATGATCCCGAACTGTGCGGCGACCCGCCATGCACACTTCACCCTGGACGGCAGCGGCCCGGTGATGCTGGACCCGCCGTCGCTGGAAGACTGGCCGCAGATCACGTACGACGCCTCCAAGGGCACCCGCGTCGACCTGGATACGATCACCCCGGAAGACGTGGCCAGCTGGACCCCGGGCCAGACCCTGCTGCTCAACGGCAAGCTGCTCACCGGGCGCGATGCCGCTCATAAGCGCATGGTGGAGATGCTGGACAAGGGCGAGCCGCTGCCGGTCGACCTCAAGGGCCGCTTCATCTACTACGTGGGCCCGGTCGATCCGGTGCGCGACGAAGTGGTGGGCCCGGCCGGCCCGACGACCGCCACCCGCATGGACAAGTTCACCCGCCAGGTGCTGGAGCAGACCGGCCTGCTGGGCATGGTCGGCAAGGCCGAACGCGGCCCGGCGGCAATCGAGGCGATCCGCGACAACAAGTCCGCCTATCTGATGGCGGTCGGCGGGTCGGCGTACCTGGTGTCCAAGGCGATCAAGGCGGCCAAGGTGGTCGGCTTTGCGGACCTGGGCATGGAGGCGATCTACGAGTTCACCGTGCAGGACATGCCGGTCACCGTGGCCGTCGACGCCACCGGCGAGTCGGTGCACATCACCGGGCCGCGCGAATGGCAGGCCCGCATCGGCAGCATTCCGGTGGTCGTTGCCTGATCCAGCGGGGTGCCGGCCACCGGCCGGCACCCCGTTACAGCGCGCCGTCGCCCTTCATTGAGGCGTCCAGGTCCAGCAAGGCCTGGGCGGGGTCGTTCAAGGGCGGTGAAACCGCATCGCACACCCCGACCGCGCCGAGCAGGTCCTCGGCGCTGACGAAACGGCGTGCCCGACGATCGTAGAACCCGGCCAGCAGCAGGGCGCGGGTGGCGACCACCTCATCGTTGCCGATCAGTACACGCTGCTGCATCACCATCCGCGCGTCCTGCCAGCCGAGGACGCGGGTTTCCAGAGTGAAGGACTGGAACAGCTTCAACTCCCGTCGGAAGCGTACCGCCCCGGCACCGACGATCGGCGCCCATCGGTTGCGCAGGGCGGCCCGTCCGATGCCATTGCGCAGGATCAGGTCGATGCGGCCAAGGTCGAACAGCGTCCAGTAGCGGCCGTTGTTCATGTGGCCGTTGACATCCAGGTCGTTGAGCCACACCCGCGAGCGGATCCGCGAGATCCCGTCCGGGGCCGACAGCCGCGGACGCCACAGGGAGCTCAGCAGCAGCCACAGCAGACGGAACCAGAGATTCATGCCGGAACGCCGGAAGGGCGGGGCAGAGCGGGGGTACGGCGCATGGAGGCTCCGAATATGACGAGCGTAATAGTCAATTACGGTAGGCTATGACGACTGTCATGGCAAGGGTTACCGCATGCGCAATCGACACACCAATCCGCGTGGGCGCGTGGTCGTGGCCGCCGTGGAGATGCTGGCCCGGCATGGCCTCAATGCCACCAGCATCCGTGAGATGACCAAGCGCGCCGAGGCGCCGCTGGGCTCCACCTACCATCACTTCCCGGGCGGCAAGCAGCAGGTGGTGGTGGAGGCGATCGAGCTCGCCGGTGCGCACGTCGGTGCGCGTCTGGAGCGGCACCTGCAGGACGGGGCGCTTGCCGGGCTGCGTGCCTATCTGGCGGCGTGGCGGCAGAGCCTGATCGCCACCGAGTTCCGCCGCGGCTGCCCGGTGATGGGTGTGGCGGTGGAGGAGCCGATCGACGACATCGCCGTGGAGGCGCTGGATGCCGCCGCCGCCGCGTTCGGCGACTGGCAGCGCCGGCTGGCCGCCGCGTTGCAGGTGCAGGGCCACGCGCCGGCCGCTGCGGCGCGGCTGGCCACCCTGATCATCGCCAGCGTTGAAGGGGCCATCGTGATGTGCCGGGCGCAGCGGAGCATTGAACCCTTCGACCACGTTGCCGCGCAGCTGGAGGCACTGGTCGCCACGCCCTGAACATTGCGGCCGGGGGCGGCGCTCAGCGTCGCGCGTCGAACAGCATGCGCAGGGCAAGGCCGCCGAGTACTGTGCCCATCACCGCGCGCTGCAGCGCCCGCCAGCGCGGCCGGTCGGCCAGAAAGGCGGCCATGCCGCCGGCCACGCCCACGATCAGCGCGTTGACGCCCAGGCTGATGGCGATCTGCAGCGACCCCAGCGCCATCGATTGCAGTGCAACGCTGCCGTGTCCGCCGGGCTGGATGAACTGTGGCAGGAGCGACAGGTACATCACCGCGATCTTCGGGTTCAACAGGCTGGTCAGCAGCCCCATCGCGAACAGGCGTGGTGGGCGGTCAGGTGACAGCGCACGCACCTGGAACGGCGAACGGCCACCGGGGCGCAGCGCCTGCCAGGCCAGGTACAGCAGATACAGCGCACCGGCAATGCGGAGTGCGTCGTAGGCATACGGCACGGCCATCAGCAGCGCGGTCAGACCCAGCGTGGCGCAGGCCAGGTAGGTCATGAATCCCACCGCGATGCCACTCAGCGAGATCCAGCCCGCCACCCGCCCCTGGCTGACCGAGCGCGAAATCAGGTAGACCATGTTCGGGCCCGGTGTGAGCACCATCACCAGTGCGACCAGAGCGAAGGCGAGCAGGGCGGAGGCGTCCGGCATGGTGCTGTACCGTGGAGAAGAACGGGCGAGGCGGCACATGCTAGGCGGCGGCATCGGGCGCCGACAGCGACAGTCCCCTGCAATGTCGCGTGGCATCTGTACCCGGTCGGCGCGGCATCGCATCGGCCGGCGCCGCAGCGCATACTCGGCGTTTTCCCCCGACAGGCAGCGCCCATGCAGATCACCCTCTACGGTTCGCCCAGCACCGCATCGCTGGTGGTGCACTGGCTGCTGCTGGAACTGGCGTTGCCGCATGAACTGGTGCTGCTGGATTTCGAGGCGCGCGAACACAAGACGGCCGACTACCTCGCGCTGAACCCGGCCGGCGTGGTGCCCACGCTGGTGCTGGACGGCCAGGTGCTGACCGAAGCGGCGGCGATCGCGCTGCACCTGGCCGATCTGCACCCGCAGGCGGGCCTGCTGCCGCCGGTGGGGAGTGCCTCCCGTGCCGAGGCCTACCGCTGGATGTTCTGGTGCGCCAACAGCGTGCAGCCGGCATATCGGGCGTGGTTCTACGCACATGAAATGGCCGGCGCGGCGCATGTTGAAGCGACCCGGCGGCACGCGCGCGAACGCCTCGAAGCGGCGTGGCAGCGGCTGGCCGATCACGTGGAAGCGAGCGGCCCGTACATGCTCGGCGAGCAGGTGAGCGTGGTGGATTTCATGGTGGTGATGCTGCTGCGCTGGTCGCGCGGCATGCCGGCACCGAGTGATCGCTGGCCGGTACTGAAGGCCTACGCAGACCGCCTCAAGGCGCGACCGGCATTTGTCGAGGTGTACCGCCGCGAAGGCATCACCGACTGGCGTTGAGGCGCGGCAGCCCCGCGCGTATTTGCTACAGTCGGGGCGCCATCATGGAGGATCGGAATGCGCTGGACTGCGGTGCTGTGGTGTGTGGGCGTGTTCGCCCTTGCGGGGTGCCGGTGTATGAGATCGAGCGCCCCACCACGCCGGCCGGCACGGCATGCATGGTCCCCTGCGACGCGCAGGCGTTGCGCTGCTCCACCGATGCGCGGCTGGAGGTCGAGAGCAGCCACGCGATGTGCCTGGCCGGCCAGGAACGCCTGCAGGATCGCTGCTCGGGATACGCCAGCGACAGCGAACGGCGTCGCTGCGAAAGCGCCAATGGCGGTGCGGCCTGCCTGCCTCCCTCGCCCGACACGTCGGCCTGCACCCAGCGCTGGGAGCGCTGCGCGCTGGCGTGTGGCGGGCGCATGATCGAACGCTGACCCTCCCTTCGACGGAAACAAGGAGCACGCCCATGTCACGGAACGTCTGCATGCTGGTGCTGTCACTGCTGCTGGCCGGTTGTGCCAGCAGCGGCGACCCTGCCGCCGACACCGGGTTCACCGCCGGCGCGCAGTGCGCGATGCAGTGCCAGGCCAGTTACCGCAGCTGCATGGCCACGCCGAAGGAAATCCACGACCGCAGTTGCGAGCAGCAGATGGCACCGCAGCCGGACAAGCGCTGCAAGGACATCCAGCATCCCGAGCTGCGCCGCTCCTGCGAGCTCAAGGCGCACGCGTGTCAACAGAGTGGCGTGCAGATCGGCTGCGAAGAGCGGCGTTCGGCGTGCATGTCCGGGTGCGGCTGACCCCGCAGGCAGGCCGCCGGCCGGTGGCTACGCGAGCAGGTCGCGCACCGTTTCCGGCGGGCGGCACAGCCGCGTACCGCGCGGGGTTTCCACGATGGGGCGGTTGATCAGTGCCGGATGGGCAGCCATTGCGTCGATCAGGGCGGCATCGTCCAGGGTCGGATCATCCAGCCCCAGGTCGGTGTATGCCGCTTCCTTGCTGCGCAGCAGTGCGCGCGGGGCGATGCCCATGCGTGCGATCACGGCGGCCAGGGTCGTGCGGTCGGGCGGGGTGGCGAGGTAGTCCACAATCGTCGGTTCGATGCCTGCCTCGCGGATCAGCGCCAGTGCCCCGCGCGAGTTGCTGCAGCGCGGGTTGTGCCAGATCGTCACCGCCATCAGTACCACTCCAGCAGTGACACGCCTACGCCCACGTAGGTGGCCTTGTGGTTGTAGTCGATCATGCTCTCGCCGTAGCCGTCGAACACCTGTACGTGGCCGCGCAGCAGGTTGCTGATCGGAAACCCGTAATCGAGCTGCACCGCACCGTGCGAACGATCGCCGCCGCGCAGCGAGTGGCGCGCCATCAACGAGACTTCGTGGCCGTTGCGGTTCCAGGTCAGGGTGGCGTCGCCGCGGCCCATGTAATCCTCGATGTCCGGATTATTGTCGTCCTTGCGGTCTTCCGGAATGCGGTACCACGGGCGCAGCACCAGCGCCCAGTTCTCGCGGTCCAGGCCGATGGTGGCGATCACCCGGTTCCAGCTGCGCGAGAGCGGGTCGGGGCGGCCGTTGGACATGTGGTTGAGGCTGATCCCGCTCATGCGACCGCGCCAGCCACCGATCGAGTAGCCGTTGCGGAACATCATCATCACTTCCGGTTCGTAATTGGTTTCGCGGAAGGGACGCGAGTTCTCGGCGTTGTAGGCCTGCCAGCGCGAGCTCTGGGTGTATCCGGCCCAGATGTCGCCGTTGTTGCCGAACACGTTCTCCACGATCTTGGTCTTGAAGCTGAGCTGGAACTTCAGTTCGTTGCTGTCCAGCAGCTGCGGCGTGGTGACCGTGTTGGCCGGGTTGGGCGATTGCGGCGTCTGGTTCTTGTCGCTGGTCCAGAACGCCGGCAGCAGGTACACCGGCTTGTAGGCGCGCAGCTGGAAGGCGCCGAGCTTGGAGTCCTGGGCCAGTTCCCAGCGGCTGTCCAGCAGCGAGCCCTTGCCCGCGTTGGCCAGGGCAGCCTGGTGGCCATCGTTCTGGAACAGTTCGCCGAAGCGCTGCTTGACCCGCTGCCCCGTGGGCGCATCGGCATCGGCGCTGCGGGCGGCCTGGCGTTCCTCGCGGCGCGCCTGCTGGGCCGCCGTGGCGGCCGCATCGGCGGCCACGGTGACGCCGCGGGTGTGGCCGAACAGCGTGTCGTAACAGGCCAGTCGCGCGGCGTCGGTGTCCACCAGCGCACAGGCTTCCGGTGAGGCCGGGGTCGGCGCCGCCTCCTGCGCGGCCAGCGGCAGGCTGGTGGCAGAGGCGGCCAGGGCCAGGAACAACGCGGAACGGGGGAGCGGAAGGGTCATGAACGCGGGGCCAGGTGACAAATAGTGAATGGGATTGCCGCCACAGTGTCGCCGGTGCTCTGTTTTCATGCCAGCGCGCGGCCATCACCTGCTGCTGCGACGTTATGCCCGGCGACGACGTGGCGAGGGTGTGAAAGCGCCTTCAGAAAAACCACGCGAACGCGAACAGGCCGAGCATCGCGATGGCCAGCGCCAGCTTCAATGCCACGCCCAGCAGGATGCCCAGCCAGGTGGCCAGGCCGACCTTCGTCGAGCGGCCCAGTTCGCGGCCATGCCAGTACTCGCCAAGCAGGGCGCCGGCCAGCGGGCCGAGGAACAGCCCCAGCGGCATGAAGAACAGCCCCACGATGCTGCCGATGAACGTGCCCCACAGCGCCTTGCGGCTGGCCCCCACCCGTTTGGCGCCAACCACCGTGGCCAGGATGTCCACCGCGAAGGACAGGGCGGTGAGCAGCCCCAGCACGACCAGGGGCAGCCAGCCCACGTGCGCGAACCCGTCCACCCATGCCGCAAGCAGCAATCCGGCGAACACCAGCGGGATGCCGGGCAGCGCCGGCAGGATGACCCCGGCGATGCCGGCGAGCACCAGCAGGATCGCTAGCAGATACAAGATGAATGAGAGGTCCATGCTGTCCAGTATGGTGTGGTAAATGGGGTTGACATCCGAAAGGTTTGCCAGTTGCTTTTTCGTTTTGCCCGGGTTAAGTTGAGGTCGCTGAGCTTGGCAAGGTCACCGTGGATCGTGGCCTGATGATGGTAGATCTTCCGGATCCGCTGCATCGTTGCACCTCGCTTCCCCCTTGCTGTCAGCCGCCCAACCAGGCGTATCCAACAACAAGAGCAGAGTCACCAGGGAGTGAGTGAGATGGCTGATCGTGAGACCGGTACTGTCAAGTGGTTCAATGATGCCAAGGGCTTCGGCTTCATCAGCCGTGAGAACGGCGAAGACGTGTTCGTGCATTTCCGCGCGATCCAGACCCAGGGCTTCAAAAGCCTGAAGGAAGGCCAGAAGGTCACCTTCACGGTTGTGCAGGGCCAGAAGGGCCTGCAGGCCGACGCTGTGGAACCGACCTGAGGTCGACCACGCGGCGGCACGAAAAAGGCCCGCGCAAGCGGGCCTTTTTCATGGTGCGGGCAGGCAGCGCCGATCAGCGCAGGATCACTTTGCCGTTGACCACGCGGACATAGGTGTTCTCGCGGATGCCGCCCAGATCGCGCTGGTTGACCACCACGGTACGGCCGTCATCCATGCGCACGGTGATGTCGAAGGTGTCGCTGGTGACGTTCTTCTGGATCTGGTTGCCGGCCAACGCACCACCCACGGCGCCCGCGGCGGCGGCGATGTTCTGGTTGCCCTTGCTGCCGCCGGTGTGATCGGAGATCTCATGGCCGGCGACGGCGCCGACGATACCGCCCAGGATCGCCCCGGTCGCGCTCGGCGCGGTGCGGCCCGATGCCACCTGGTTGATGCGGGTCACGATGCCGCAGTCGGCGCAGCGGTTCGTGTTGTAGTTGCCGCCGGAATTGCCGTAACCGTTGTTGTAACCACCGCCGCCGTAGCCCGGCGAGGTGGTGGCACAGCCAGCCAGGGCGACGGTAGCAACGGCAGCGGCGGCAATCAGTTGAATCTTCATGGTGTATCTCCTGGCCAGAGGGATGATCGAATGCGTCTGGTGCGCATGGAGCAGATCGTGTCCTGTGCAGCGTGAACAGCGTGCCAATCCCGGGCCGCCAGCGTGGCTGGAAGATGAATCAGCGGAAATCCTGGTGGCAGGCCTTGCAGTCGGTCTGGATCTTCTCCACCAGCGTGGCCATGCCCGGGCAGTCGGTCGGCGGTGCCGCCAACGCCTCGTTGAGCGTGGCGCGCAGGGCACTGGCGTGCTGCTGGAAGCCCTGGCTGTCCTTCAGGCCGGGAAAGGCCAGGTCCAGATCGTTGGACAGCGAGCGCAGCGTCTGCAGACGCGGCACGGTGTCGGCCAGGCTGCAGCGGTTCTGCGCCTGCGCGGCCTGCAGCAGCTCGACCTGGCGGTTCATCACATGCATCAGTGAATCCGGGAAGGGATCCTGCCGGGCCTGAATCGCACGCGAGACCATCACCGTGGCAATCAGCCCGATCACCAGCCCGAGCAGGCCTACGAACAGGTAACGGTAGGCGGCGGAGGGGCGGCGGGGCGGGGACGCGGGATCGTTCATGGTGAGGGCTTCCTTGAGGGTGGCTGCGGCGATGGTACGACGCGTCCTGTCCACGGCGCGTACCGGTACGGGGTCATGGGCCTTAAAATGTGCCGATGAATGACGTACTGCGCGAACGATTTGCCGGCATCGACCGGTTGTATGGGGTGGGCACCGTGGACCTGTTGTCGAGCCGCCGGGTGGCGGTGGTCGGCATGGGCGGCGTGGGCTCCTGGGTGGTCGAGGCACTGGCCCGCACGGCCGTGGGTCACCTGACCCTGATCGATGCCGACGACATCTGCGTGTCCAATACCAACCGCCAGTTGCCTGCCCTGGCCGGCCAGTACGGTCGCAACAAGGCCGAGGCGATGGCCGAGCGCTGCCACGCGATCAATCCGGATATCAGCGTCGATGCGGTCGCCTCGTTCCTGACCGTGTCCAACATGGTCGAGTTGCTGGACCGTGATTTCGATCTGGTCATCGACGCCTGCGACAGCTTCCGGGTCAAGGTCGAAACCATCGCGTGGTGCCGCCGCCGCAAGCTGCCGATCCTGACCGTGGGCGCCGCCGGTGGCCGTACCGATCCCACCCTGGTGCGGATCCGTGACGTGTCGCGTACCGAGCACGACGCGATGATGGCGCTGATCCGCAAGAAGCTGCGCAGCGATTTCAATTTCCCGAAGAATGCCTCGCGGTACTTCGGCGTACCGGCGGTGTACTCGCTGGAAAACGTGAAGTACCCGCAGGCGGATGGCAGCGTGTGCGGCATCCGCCCGAACCTTGGCGCCGATGCGGCGCTGAAGCTGGATTGCGGCGCGGGCCTGGGGGCCGCCACCCACATCACCGGCGCCTTCGCGTTCGCCGCCGTCGGCAAGGCGCTGGACATGCTGCTGAAGAAGGCCGCAACCCGGTAGAGCCGGGCTCTGCCCGGCTGAAGAAGCCTGCGACCCCGTAGCGCCGGGCTCTGCCCGGCTGCCGCGCGACGTGGTATGCGGGTGTTCAGGCATTTCGGATCGTACGCCAACGGCAGCCGGGCAGAGCCCGGCGCTACGGGGCTGGCGCATGCTGGTGTTTCGGGTCGTACGCCAACGGCAGCCGGGCAGAGCCCGGCGCTACGGGGCTGGCGCGTGCTGGTGTTTCGGGTCGTACGCCAACGGCAGCCGGGCAGAGCCCGGCGCTACAGGGCGAACAGGCGGCGTGCGTTTGCGGTGGTCTGCGCGGCGATGTGCTCTGCTGGCTGGCCGCGCAGACGCGCCACCGTCTCCAGGATCACCGGCAAGCGCGCCGGCTCGTTGCGCTGGCCACGGATGCCCGCGTCGGGCTGGTCGGGAGCGTCGGTTTCCAGCAGCAGCTGCTCCAGCGGCATATGCGCGACCAGGCGCTGCAGGCGTTGGGCCCGTTGGTACGTCAGCGGGCCGCCGAGGCCCAGCAGGAAGCCCTGCGCGTGCAGCTGCGCGGCCTGCTCCGGGCTGCCGGGGAAACTGTGCACCACGCCGCGCAGACCGCCCACCTGTCTGATCGCGGCGATCACAGCGTCCACCGCACGGCGCGCATGCACGATCACCGGCAGGTCGAACTCGCGCGCCAGGCGTAGCTGGCCGAGGAAGTAGAACTGCTGTTGTTGCACGTCCAGCCCCTCCACGAAGAAGTCCAGGCCGCACTCGCCAACCGCGCACGGGCGCTCGCGCGTGATCCACGTGCGCAGTGCATCGAGATGTTCGGGCCGGTGCTGATCGAGGAACATCGGATGCAGCCCGTAGGCGGGATGCAAGCCGTCGCCGAGGCGGCAGGTCTCGCGCAGCGCCGGCCAGCTGGCAGCCGTGACCGCCGGCACCACCTGCGTGCGCACGCCCGCAGCACGCGCGCGCTCGATCACCTGCAGCCGATCCCCGTCGAACTCGCCCGCGTCCAGATGGCAGTGGCTGTCGACCAGGTTCACGCGCGGCGTTTGGCGGGCAGCGGCGGCGGCGTCCGGTTGCCGCGTGTTTTCCAGTTGGCCAGCAGCAGCGTGCCCAGTCCCAGCAGAATCTCATCCACGAGCAGCACCGGGTCCGGGAGGAGCAGGCTCAACGCGAACAGCCCGGCGGTGAGCTTGAACAGGGTGGGGTAGCGCAGGTGGCGCGCCCATTCGAGCACGGGCAGCAACAGGGGATTGGCCATGACGCACTCCTCGACAGATGCTGTAAACGCTATCACGGGCCTTGCTGCGACAGAACCTGAATGGGGTAACGCGGTGTGCAGGGAATGTGGAGATTCCGTTCAGGCACGCCATGCTGGAATTCGCTCAAGAACGTTGCGGATGGTCCGCAAGGAGCCGGTTATGAAAAGTACAACCACCACTGCTTTGGTCGCCGCTGGCGCGCTGCTCGTCGGCGGTATCGCCACCGCCGCTTTCATGAAGAGCGGCACGTCCTCCCCGGATGCGACCACCGCGGCACAGAGCCGGCCCACCCTGGACACCACCCCGCTGACCGACGACGGTGCGCGCACCGATGCCGTGGCCCTGGAAGACAAGGCCGGCAGGCTGGAATACGCCGACGTGGTCAAGGTCGATCCGCTGACCCGCAAGGAGAAGGCCTACGCCACCGTGATCGGCACCGAGCCGGTGCGCGAGACCTCGACCACCCAGACCCCGCATGAGGTCTGCCAGGACGTGGTGGTGCAGGAACGCCTGCCCGAGCGCGACGGCAACGTCGGCGGTACGGTGGCCGGTGCGGTGATCGGTGGCCTGCTGGGCAACCAGGTCGGCGGCGGCAACGGCAAGAAGGCAGCGACCGCCGCCGGTGCGGTGGCCGGTGGCCTGATCGGCAACCAGGTGGACAAGCGCCACGTGGGGGGCCGTGTGGTCAACCGCACCGAGCGGCAGTGCCACACCGAAACGGCAACCTCCGAGTCGACGCGCGTCACCGGCTACAACGTGACCTACCGCAATGAAGACGGCACCACCGGCACCATGCGCATGGCCAGCAAACCGGGCAACCGCATTGCGATGGGCACCAGCGACGCGGTCACCGGTTACAACGTGACCTACCGCTACGACGGCGTCGAAAAGACCGTCAAGATGGACAACAAGCCCAGCAGCGATCGCCTGCCGGTGATCGATGGTCAGCTGGTCACCCAGACCGCGTCGCTGGATGCCAACCGGCAGTAAGCGCCGCTTCTCCCCGAAGCATCGAACGACACGCCGGCCCTGCGCCGGCGTGCCGCGTTGTGGGGCCTGCCGTGCGGCCCACGTTCTGCGATCATGGCCGGCGTAGCCATTGGGACCGCCGCATGAGCATTGTCGATCTTGCCCTGGAAACCGACCGCCTGATCCTGCGCCCGCCGCGCGTCGAGGATTTCGATGCCTTCCTGCGCTTCTGCAGCGACCCGGAGGTGATGCAGTACCTCGGTGGCGTGATGCCCCCCTCGCAGGCCTGGCGCAGCTTCAGCTGCCTGGTGGGCAGTTGGCACCTGTATGGCTTTTCGATGTTCTCGGTGATCGAGAAGGCGACCGGCGCGTGGGTCGGGCGCATGGGGCCGTGGCAGCCGCTGGACTGGCCCGGCACCGAGGTTGGCTGGAGCATCTGCCGCGACAGCTGGGGCAAGGGATACGCGCCCGAGGCTGCGGTGGCCAGCATCGACTGGGCCTTCGACACACTGGGCTGGGATGAGGTGATCCATACCATCGAGCCGTCCAACGTCAATTCCCAGGCCGTGGCGCGCAAGCTCGGCAGCACGCTGCTGCGCATGGGCGAATTGCCGCCGCCGCATGCAGGCGTTCCGATGGAAATCTGGGGCCAGTCGCGCGCCCAATGGCGACAGCGCCGGCAGGCGTGAGCAGGATGCTGCACCCGCGCTTGGCAAGCCCGCCTGCTTGCGGCCAGACTCGCGGCTGCGGGCAGACCGCCCGCCAGTGATCCGAGAGGGTGGCAATGACGTCGGTACGGGCTCCGTTGACGGTGTATGGCATGTCCGTGTCGGGCAACTGCCACAAGGTGCGCATGCTGCTCGAACACCTCGGCAGCCGTTACGAGTGGGTGGAAGTGGACAGCGCCAACGGGCAGACCCACACGCCCGGGTTCCTGGCCCTCAACCGCAACGCCAAAGTGCCGCTGGTGCAGCGTGACGACGGCCGGGTGCTGCCCGAGTCCAATGCCATCCTGTTCTGGCTGGCCGAAGGTACGCCGTACCTGTCCACCGACGGCTGGGAGCGCGCGCAGACGCTGCGCTGGATGTTCTTCGAACAGTACAGCCATGAGCCCTGCGTGGCCGTGGCCCGCTTCATCCGCGGCTGGACCGCCATCGATTCCCCGCGCCGCGCTGAACTGCCGCAGCTGCAGGCGCGCGCGGCACAAGCCCTGGCGGTGATGGAGCAGCACCTGGCGCAGGCCGACTGGTTCAGCGGCCGCCACTACGGCATCGCCGACATCGCGCTGTTCGCCTACACCGATGTCGCCGCCGATGGCGGCGTGACGCTGGCGCCGTATCCGGCCGTGCTGGCCTGGCTGCGGCGCGTGCGCGCGCAGCCCGGCTTCGTGCCGATGCCGCCGGTGTCGCCGCAGGTGCAGGCGTTGCTCGTACAGCCGGCCTGACCGGCACGTTTGATCGTTTCCGCAGCACCTCACGGAGGGTGATGGATGTTTGCCGTGGTTCCCGATCCGATTCCCGCACGCATGAAAGGCCTCAACCGGGCCGAGATCTGCGATACCAACTTCATCGACTTCGTGCAGCAGTGGCGCGGCCCGGCCGTGCCGCGGCCCGATCCGGGCGCGCCGATCCTGCCCGGCAGCACGCTGGACGCCCAGGGTTTCGGCGAGCTGCTGGAGTCCCAGCTGATCAGCCGCCACCTGGACCTGATGGCGCGCGTGCTGCGTGTGCAGAACAAAGTCTTCTACACGATCGGCTCGGCCGGGCACGAGGGCAATGCGCTGGTGGCGCGCCTGGCCCGGCACACCGATCCGGCGTTCCTGCATTACCGCTCCGGCGGCTTCATGGCCGAACGGTTCCGCAAGGTGCCGGGGATGGACCCGGTGATGGATGCGGCGTTGTCCTTCGCGGCCAGCCGCGACGACCCCGCCAGCGGCGGCCGCCACAAGGTGTGGGGCAGCAAGCCGCTGTGGGTGCTGCCGCAGACGTCCACCATCGCCTCGCATCTGCCCAAGGCGCTGGGAACGGCGATGGCGATCGAGAGCGGGCGGCGCATCGGCCATCGCCTGCCGATTCCCGACGACAGCGTGGTGATCTGCTCGTTCGGCGATGCGTCGGCCAACCACGCCTCCGCGCAGACCGCCTTCAACACCGCTGCGTGGGCCGCCCACCAGCGGCTGCCGGCCCCCATCCTGTTCGTCTGCGAGGACAACGGCATCGGCATCTCGGTAAAAACACCGGAGGGCTGGATCGCCGCGAGCTTCGGCCATCGGCCGGGCCTGGACTACTTCTTCGCCGATGGACTGGACCTGGCCAATGGGCATGACGCGGTCCAGCGCGCGCTGGTGCATTGCCGGCAGACGCGGCGGCCGACCTTCCTGCACCTGCGCACCACGCGGCTGATGGGCCATGCCGGTACCGATTTCGAGATCGAGTGGCGGCCGCTGGCCGAACTCTGCGCGGCCGAGGCAGCCGACCCGCTGCTGCGCTCGGCGCAGATCGCACTGGCCTCGGGCTGGATGACGCCGGATGCGCTGCTGGCCGCGTACGAGGCCGTGCGGCAGCGCTGCTTCGCGGCGGCGGACGAGGCCGATCGCCGGCCGAAGCTGTCCGCACTGGAGGACATCATCGCGCCGCTGGCGCCGTACTCGCCGGCGGCCGTGCGTGCCGAAGCCGAGCGCCTGCCGGACCCGGTGGCGCGCGAGGCGGCCCACGGCGGCGCGGCGCAGCTGCCCGAACGCCTGCCGCCGCGCCACCTGGCGATCCAGATCAACCAGGCGCTGCACGAGCTGATGGCCAAGTACCCCTCGACCCTGCTGTTTGGCGAGGACGTGGCGCAGAAGGGAGGCGTGTACACGGTCAGCAAGGGCCTGCTCAAGGCGTTCGGCCCGCGCCGGGTGTTCAACACGCTGCTGGACGAAACCATGATCCTCGGCATGGCCCAGGGCCTGGCCAACCTGGGCATGCTGCCGATCCCGGAGATCCAGTACCTGGCCTACCTGCACAACGCCATCGACCAGCTGCGCGGCGAGGCGTGTTCGCTGCAGTTCTTCTCCAACGACCAGTACCGCAACCCGATGCTGGTGCGTGTGGCCGGGCTGGGCTACCAGAAGGGTTTCGGCGGCCACTTCCACAACGACAACTCGATCACCGCGCTGCGCGACATTCCCGGCCTGGTGGTGGGGTGCCCCTCGCGGGGCGACGATGCGGTGCAGATGCTGCGCACGCTGGCCGCGATGGGCCAGGTGGATGGCCGCGTGGCGGTATTCCTGGAGCCGATCGCGCTGTACATGACCAAGGACCTGCACGTGCCGGGCGACGGCCAATGGGTATTCGACTACCCACCCCCGGGCCAGCCGGCGATGCTGCCCGGCGAGGGGCGCGTGTACGCGCCGGACGCCAACGACCTGGTGATTTTCACCTTCGGCAATGGTGTGCCGATGAGCCTGCGTGCCGCGCGCGGCATCGAGGCGACGCTGGGCTGGCAGGTGCGCGTGGTCGACCTGCGCTGGCTGGTGCCGCTCAATGCCGGCTTCATCGCCGAGCAGGGCGCTACCGCGCAACGCATCCTGGTGGTGGACGAGGGCCGCCACAGCGCCGGGGTGGGGGAGGGCGTCATCACCGCGCTGGTCGAGGCCGGTCTCGGCCACCTGCCGCTGCAGCGGGTCTGCGGCGCGGACACCTATACGCCGTTGGCGGGGGCAGCAATCTCGGTGCTTCCAAGCGACAATGCCGTCCTGAGCGCCGCACGGGTGTTGGCGCAGGATCTCTGACGCATGTGTGGATTGGCAGGAATGCTGCTGCCCGCTCCCGGGCTGGAGCAGGCGACACTGGAACACCGGGCGCGCGCGATGGGCGATGCGATGGTCCATCGTGGGCCGGACGACAGTGGGGTCTGGGCAGATGCGGCCGCGGGCATTGCGCTGGCCCACCGCCGCCTGAGCATCCTGGACCTGTCGCCGCTGGGCCATCAGCCGATGGCCTCGGCCGACGGCCGCTACGTGCTGGCCTACAACGGCGAGGTCTACAACTTCGCCTCGCTGCGCGCTGAACTGGAGGCGCTGGGCCACGGCTTCCGCGGGCATTCGGATACCGAGGTGCTGCTGGCCGCGATCAGCCAGTGGGGGCTGGACGAGACCCTGCAGCGGAGCAATGGCATGTTCGCCATCGCGCTGTGGGACCGGACCGGGCAGTGCCTGTGGCTGGCCCGCGACAGGGTCGGCAAGAAGCCGCTGTACTACGGCTGGGCCGGCGGTGCGCTGGTGTTCGGCTCGGAGCTGAAGGCGCTGTGGCAGCACCCGGACTTCGACAACGGGGTGGACCGCGACGCGCTGACCCTGCTGTTGCGCCTGGACTACATCCCGGCCCCCCACTGCATCCATGAGCGCTGCTTCAAGCTGCTGCCGGGCCGGGTGCTGCGGCTGGATGCGCAGGCAGTGGCCGCCGGCGCCGCCGCGCATCGCCCCGACCAGATGCAGCAGCCGTTCTGGAATGCGCGCGAGCGCATGCAGCAGGCGCTGGCAGCCCCGTTCGTCGGCAGCGATGAGGAGGCCGAAGAACGGCTGGATGCGATCCTGCGCGACGCCGTCGCACTGCGCATGGTGGCCGACGTGCCGGTGGGCGTGTTCCTGTCCGGTGGCACCGACTCGTCGGTGGTGGCCGCGCTGATGCAGGCGCAGTCGCCCACGCCGATCCACAGTTTCAGCATCGGCTTCGAGGGATCCCACCACGACGAAGCGCCGCTGGCCAAGGCGCTGGCCACCCACCTGCAGTGCGACCACACCGAGCTGTACGTCAGTGGCGCCGATGCGTTGGCGGTGGTGCCGACGTTGCCGGCGATGTTCGACGAGCCGTTCGCCGATGCCTCGCAGGTACCCACCGCCCTGGTGGCGCGCCTGGCGCGCGGCAAGGTGACCGTGGCGCTGTCCGGCGATGGGGGCGACGAGCTGTTCTTCGGCTATGGCCGCTATCAGCGCGCCCTGCGCAATTGGACGATGCTGGGCCGGGTGCCGGCGCCGCTGCGGCGCTGGATGGCCGCGCGCGCACGCGGGCAGGGCGAGGCCTCGCGTACCGGCGGGCTTGCCGCGCTGCTGGCCGAAGCGGGCGCACGCGGCATTGGGGATGTGTACCGCAACCGCATCACGCGCTGGCGCGATCCGGTGGCCGCGGTGCCGGGCGCTGCGGCGGCGGGCAGCTTCTACGACCTGGCCGACCCGCTGCACGGTGCCGGCTCGCCGGCCGATGCGATGATGCTGGCCGATTTCAGCACCTACCTGCCCGACGACCTGCTGTGCAAGGTGGATCGCACCAGCATGGCGGTGAGCCTGGAGGCGCGCGCACCGCTGCTGGACTGGCGGGTGGCCGAATTCGCCTGGTCGCTGCCGATGGCGCTCAAGCACCGCGACGGGGTCAGCAAGTACCTGCTCAAGCGCGTGCTGGGCCGTTATGTGCCGCAGGACATGGTGCACCGGCCCAAGCGCGGATTCGGCGCCCCGGTCAGCGAGTGGCTCAAGGGTGACCTGCGCGGCTGGGCGGACGAACTGCTCGACCCGGCGCGGCTGGCCGCCGAAGGCGTGTTCGATGTGGCCGCGGTGGCACCGCGGTGGCAGCAGTTCCAGCAGGGCGAGCGCAAATGGCATACGCACCTGTGGAATGTGCTGATGTTCCAGGCCTGGCAGGCGCACTGGCAGCAGGTCCGGGCAGGGGTCGCGCGCGGCTGACCGGCTGTCGCGCCGCATCCGGCGTGGCCTTCACCACTCGCGAAGGCCGCCCCGCCTAGGCTGGGCCTTCCCACGACTGGAGATGCCTTCATGCCTGAATTCAAGATTGCGGTGCTGGTGGGCAGCCTGCGCAAGGGGTCGCATAACCTGGCGCTGGCCCATGCGCTGGAAAAGCTCGCGGGCGACAAGGCCCGGTTCGACTATGTGTCGATCGGTGACCTGCCGCTCTACAACCAGGATTTCGACAGCCACTATCCTGCGCAGGGCGTGCGCCTGAAGCAGCAGATCCGCCAGGCCGACGCGGTGCTGTTCGTCACCCCCGAGTACAACCGCTCGGTGCCGGGCGTGCTCAAGAACGCCATCGACCTGGGCTCGCGGCCGTATGGCGACAGCGCCTTCGCCGGCAAGCCTGCCGCGGTCATCGGGGCGTCGGTCGGGGTGATCGGCACGGCCTTGGCCCAGCAGCATCTGCGCAACATCCTGGCCTACCTGGACATGCCGGTGCTGGGCCAGCCGGAAGCCTTCCTGCACTTCAAGGAGGGCCTGATCGACGCACAGGGCACGATCACCAACGCGGGCACGCAGGCATTCCTGCAGGGCTTCGTGGACCGCTTCCTGGCCTGGACCGGTACGCACGGCGGTCAGCATTGAGTCGGGTGCATCTGCGATAATGCCCTCGACGGGTGCCGCAACGGCGCCCGTCGTCGCCACGGCGACGGCCCCGGCCGATGCGGCCGGCCGCCGCCGGCATGCCCCCAGCTCATCCACTGCTTATCCACAGAGTTGTGCATGGCTGCGGCAGTCGCTGCGTGCCTACCATGTCCAACGCCTCATACCCCGCAGGAAGTACGCTCCCATGTCCGCCCGTTCTGGCTTCCGTTCCGACCGCAAAGACCGCGGTGACCGTTTCGACCGCGACGAGATGCGCATCGATGCATTGCGTGTTCCGCCGCATTCGATCGAGGCCGAACAGGCGGTGCTGGGCGGATTGATGCTGGCGCCGGAAAGCTACGACCGGGTCAACGACCAGTTGACCGAAACCGACTTCTACCGCCGCGATCACCAGATGATCTACCGCGCGATCCGCGAGCTGTCCGAGCGTGATCGGCCGTTCGATGCGGTCACCCTGGGCGAGTGGTTCGAGTCGCAGGGCAAGATGGAGCTGGTCGGCGACGGCGCGTACCTGATCGAACTGGCCAGCACCACGCCCTCGGCGGCCAACATCGCCGCCTATGCCGAGATCGTGCGCGACAAGGCCGTGCTGCGGCAGTTGATCCAGGTCGGTACCGACATCGTCAACGACGGTTTCCAGCCCGAGGGGCGCGAGAGCAGCGAGCTGCTGTCGGCGGCGGAAAAGTCCGTGTTCGCGATCGCCGAGCAGGGCGCGCGTGGCCGGACCGATTTCGTGGCGATGCCGGGTGCGCTGAAGGACGCGTTCGAGGAACTGCGCAACCGCTTCGAGAACGGCGGCAACATCACCGGTCTGCCGACCGGCTACGCCGACTTCGATGCGATGACCGCCGGCCTGCAGCCGACCGACCTGATCATCCTCGCCGCGCGTCCGGCGATGGGCAAGACCACCTTCGCGCTGAACATCGCCGAGTACGCCGCGATCAAGTCCAAGAAGGGCGTGGCGGTGTTCTCGATGGAAATGTCGGCCTCGCAGCTGGCGATGCGCCTTATTTCCTCCAACGGCCGCATCAACGCCCAGCGCCTGCGTACCGGCCAGCTCGAGGACGAGGACTGGAGCCGCGTCACCGGCGCGATCCGGATGCTGAAGGAAACCAAGATCTTCATCGACGACACGCCGGGTGTATCGCCGGAGATCCTGCGCTCCAAGTGCCGCCGCCTCAAGCGCGAGCACGACCTGGGTCTGATCGTGATCGACTACCTGCAGCTGATGTCGGTACCCGGCAACAGCGAGAACCGCGCGACCGAAATCTCGGAGATTTCGCGCTCGCTCAAGGGCCTGGCCAAGGAACTGAACGTGCCGGTGATCGCGTTGTCCCAGCTCAACCGCTCGCTGGAAACGCGTACCGACAAGCGCCCGGTGATGGCCGACCTTCGCGAATCCGGCGCAATCGAGCAGGACGCGGACATGATCGTGTTCATCTACCGCGACGACTATTACAACAAGGAAAATTCCCCAGACAAGGGCCTGGCCGAGATCATCATCGGCAAGCACCGAGGCGGCCCGACCGGCTCGTGCAAGCTCAAGTTCTTCGGCGAATACACCCGTTTCGACAACCTGTCGCACGACTCGGTCGGCTCCTTCGAATAACGCCAATGGCGTTGAGGGGTTCGTTCGACGCGTGCCGGGGGCCTGGTCGGGCGTGCGGGCCGCTTGCCGGCTCTTCATGGACCCTCGGACGGACGTGGGGGGTTGCCGGCCAGCGGCCGGCACCACGGGGCTGTTCCTCCAGACCGATCCGGGGTTCGTCGGAGAACCGGAGGGTTTCGTCGCAAACAGCTTGAAGACGGCCGGGCAGGGCGGCACGGTACTACCGCAGCGGCAAGGTGCCGCCCTGGAGACCGTCATGAAGACCCTGTTCGCGCTCGGTGTGTGGTGCCTGCTGTTCGTGCTGTGCTGGCCACTGGCGGTCCTGGCGCTGGTGGCGTGGCCCTTCGTCTGGCTGTTGAGTCTGCCGTTCCGCCTGGTGGGCATCACTTTCTCGGCACTGTTCGCGTTCCTGCGCGCGCTGTTGATGCTGCCGGCGCGGCTGCTGGGCGGGGGACCCGTGGCTGCGTGACCGCCGGTGGTGGCCACGTTGCCCCGGCGCAGCAGCCCCCTTTAGACTGCGGGCTGTTTTGTCCAACAGGGATGTGGAATGACGTTGTCCGATCAGGCGTTCATCGCGCTGTGCGAGCAGCACGCGCTGGGGCAGCACGCCGCTGTCCTGCAGCCCTGGCTGCGTCCGCGTGTCGGCTTCAGCCGCACGGCCGATGCGGACGCGCCGGTCGGGGCATCGCGCATCGGCGGCGGGCCCGACGTGCCCGCGGACTTCCAGTGGCCCATGCGCAACGGCCGACCACTGGATTTCCTGCTGCAGATCAATCTTGCCGACCTGCAGGGCCTGCAGTCGGGCCTGGACCTGCCCGCGCAGGGGCTGCTGTCGTTCTTCTACGATACCCAGGAACAACCCTGGGGCTACGACCCTGCGCATGGAGACGGCCACTGCATCGTGCTGCTGGAGGCGGGCGATCTGCAGCGCCTGCCTGCCCCCGATCCCGAGATGGCACTGCCACCGGCGGCGCTGGGCTTTCATCAGGGCTGGGGGCTGCCACATCCGTTCTCGGCCGATGGCGAACGCATGGTCGAGGCGTTCCAGAGCGATGGCATCGACTGGGACGATGATGAGGTCGCCGACGACTATTACGACCTGGTGGATGCGGTCGCCGATCATGGCGCGCCCACTGCGGGCGAGCGGCATGGGCTGGGCGGGTACTCGCACAACGTACAGGGTGACATGCGGCTGGAAGCGGAGCTGGTCAGTCACGGGCTCTACTGCGGGAACCAGACCGGCTACCAGGACCCGCGCCGTGCGGCGCTGGAAGCGGGCGGTGCGGAATGGAGCCTGCTGCTGCAGCTCGATTCCGATGATCACGCGATGTGGGGCGATTCCGGGATGCTGTACGGCTGGATCCGCCAGAGTGATCTGGCCGCGCGGGATCTGTCGCGCACCTGGATGCGCCTGCAGTCCTGCTGAGCGAGTCGTGGCCCTCCCACAAAAAACCCCGCCAAGGCGGGGTTTTTCGTTGCACCGGGGGGTGTGCCGGCCAGTGGCCGGCAGCGCCCTCAGTTAGCCTTGTGGATCGACCGCTTGCCGACGGCCATCGCGGCGTCGTGCACCACTTCGGACAGCGACGGGTGGGCATGGCAGATGCGCGCCAGATCGTCGGCCGAGCCGCTGAACTCCATCGTCAGCACGCCCTCGTGGACCAGCTCGGACACGTTCGCACCGACCAGATGCATGCCCAGGATGCGGTCGGTTTCGGCGTGCGCCAGCACCTTTACGAAGCCGGCCGGCTCGATCATGGCGACGGCACGGCCGTTGGCGGCGAACGGGAAGCTGCCGGCCTTGTACGGAATGCCTTCGTCCTTGAGCTGCTGTTCGGTCTTGCCGACCCAGGCCAGCTCCGGCTCGGTGTAGATCACCCACGGAATGGTGTCGAAGTTGACATGGCCCGGCAGGCCCGCAATCAGCTCGGCCACCGCGATGCCTTCTTCGAAGCCCTTGTGCGCCAGCATCGGGCCGCGCACGCAGTCGCCGACTGCCCACACGCCATCGACGCCGGTGTGGCAATGGTCGTCCACTTCGATCTGGCCACGGGCGTTGATCTTGACGCCGGTGCCTTCGGCCAGCAGGCCCTTGGTGGCGGCGCGGCGGCCAACGGCCACCAGCAGCTTGTCCACGACCAGGCTCTTTTCGCCTTCACCATCGGTGTAGGTCAGGGCAACTTCCTTCTTCTTGCCCTTGCCGGTCACCTCGGCCTTGGAGACCTTGGCACCCAGACGGATGTCCAGGCCCTGCTTCTTGAATTCCTTGGCGGCGACCTTGGCCACTTCGGCATCGGCGGCGGCCAGGAAGTCCGGCAGTGCTTCCAGGATGGTCACTTCCGCACCCAGGCGCTTCCACACGCTGCCCAGTTCCAGGCCGATCACGCCGGCGCCGATGACGGCCAGGCGGGCCGGCACTTCGGTGAAGTCCAGGCCGCCGACGTTGTCGACGATGGTGTCGCCGTCGAACTTGGCGAACGGCAGTTCGATCGAGTCCGAACCGGCAGCGATGATGACGTTGGTGCCCTTCAGCTCGACTTCCGAGCCGTCGTGCTGCTTGACCTTGACGATGTTGCCCGGCTGCAGCTCACCGAATCCGTAGTACGGGGTGACCTTGTTGGCCTTGAACAGCATGCCGATGCCGCCGGTGAACTGCTTGACGATCTTGTCCTTGCGGCCAATCATCGCCTCGACGTCCATCTTGGCGTCCTTGAAGCTGATGCCGTGGTCGCCAAAGATGTGGCCCATGTTCCAGAACTGGCGCGAGGAATCCAGCAGCGCCTTGGACGGAATGCAGCCCACGCGCAGGCAGGTGCCGCCGAGGGCGGGCTTGCCGTCCTTGCCCAGCGCAGCGTCGATGCAGGCGGTCTTCAGACCCAGCTGCGCGGCGCGGATGGCGGCGTGGTAGCCGGCCGGGCCGGCACCGATGACGACGACGTCGAATTGTTCAGCCATTGAGATAGTCCTTGTTGCTTTACCAGAACCCCTCCGCGCAGGCGCGGAGGGGCGGGAGGTCTTACAGGCCGAACAGCATGCGGCCCGGGTTTTCCAGCTGGTTCTTGATGTCCACCAGGAACTGCACCGAGTCCTTGCCGTCGATGATGCGGTGGTCGTAGGACAGCGCCAGGTACATCATCGGCGCGATCACGACCTGGCCGTTCTGGGCGATCGGACGCTCCTTGATGGCGTGCATGCCCAGGATGGCGCTCTGCGGCGGGTTGATGATCGGCGTGGACAGCAGCGAACCGAAGGTGCCGCCGTTGGTCACCGTGAAGGTGCCGCCCTGCAGTTCTTCCAGGCCCAGCTTGCCGTCACGTGCCTTCTTGGCGTAATCGGCGATGGTCTTTTCGATGTCGGCGAAGGACATGCGCTCGACGTTGCGCAGCACCGGGGTCACCAGACCCTTCTCGGTCGACACGGCGATCGAGATGTCCGAGTAGCCGTGATAGATGATGTCGTCACCATCGATCGAGGCATTGACCAGCGGGAAGCGCTGCAGCGCGTTGGCGGCGGCCTTCACGAAGAAGCTCATGAAGCCCAGCTTGATGCCGTGGGCCTTGACGAACTCGTCCTGCAGTTCCTTGCGCGCGGCCGAGACCTTGGACAGGTCGACCTCGTTGAAGGTGGTCAGCATGGCGGTGCTGTTCTTGGACTGCATCAGGCGCTCGGCGATGCGCTTGCGGATGCGGGTCATCGGCACGCGTTCTTCCGGACG